>JACRMO010000051.1 GCA_016214925.1 Gammaproteobacteria bacterium | reverse complement strand
GAACACCCCGCTCTTGATCAACCCCTGCATGACATCGAAGACCTCGATGTTCGCCAGAATCATATTGGCGTAGGCCGCCAGACTCATATGCATCTGCAAGCCGCACAGAATCCCACCGCCGGTCAGCGCCATGAGATCCGCCAGTACCGTGAGCGTCGGCACCATCACCAGCATCGCCGCGAGAATCGGCGCCACCAAATGCCGCACCGGATTGACGCCCAGCACACGTAACGCATCGACCTCCTGCGACATCTGCATGGCGCCGATGCGCGCGGCAATGGCGGAACCGGAACGACCCGCCACCACAATGCCGACGATGAGCGCGCCGAATTCGCGGGTGATGGACATCGCCAGGCCGGGGATGACCTGCGACTCGGCGCCGAAGTCGCGCAGCGTATAGATACCCTGCAAGGCCATCATCACGCCGTTGGCGAACGCCAGGATGGTCACCACCGGGATGGCGAACACGCCGATGCGCATCATCTCCACCGCGATCGCACTCAGCCGCACCGGCTGCTGACGAAACGCACCGACGCACAACCAGAACAGGCTTTCCACCAGCAACGCCGCGCCGTAGCCGAATTCCTCGACCCCGCCGACAACTCTGCGCCCCAGATTTTCGGTGAATACCCGTACCATGCCGCTATTTTCCAGTTGATTATTCACACCAGAGGACACAGAGATCACAGAGGCAAACCATTTTGATTATTCTCTGTGTTCTCTGTGCACTCCGGTGTGCATTCATTTCGCACTCGCCACGCCTTCCTGCACGCTGGCATAGATCGGAAACACCTTGTCGAGTCGCGCCAGCTTGAGCACATTCAGCGCCGCCGGACTCACGCCGACCAGACCGAAATCGAGCTGGCGTTGACGCGCCAATTGAAAGCCTTCCACCAGACTCGCCACACCGGAGCTGTCGATATAGGCCACGCCGGAGAGATCCACCAATGTCGGTTTGCCTTCCTGCAAACAACCGAGGATCAGCTTGCGCGCCTCCGGCGAACTGTGCAGATCGATCTCGCCGCCCAAACACACAATGGCGTAGCTGCCTTCCTGCCGGACCGTACCACTCATGCTGTCGTCTCCTGGCCGGACCGATATTTCTTCATACTGAGCAGATTGCCGGCGCCATCGGGCGTCGGCAGATAGACGACCTCGTCCATGATCTGACGAATGAAATGCACGCCCAATCCGCCGGGCCGCAGCTCATTGAGATCGCGCGGCCGCCAATCGTCCAGCGTAACCGCCGGCGCGTGATCGCGGATACGAAACTCGATGCCGTGTACACCGGCGCTCACGCCGAGTTCGAGCAAGCCGGCTTCCCCACGATAGCCATGCTGAATCACATTCATACAGGCCTCGTTGACCGCCAGTACCAAGTTGTCCACGCACGCCGGTGTGAAGCCATAGGCAGTCACCTGTTCGCGCACCAGGTTGCGCAGTGCATGCAAGCGTTCGGCCTGCGCCGGTACCTGCACGACTGTCCAGCGTTCACCTGTCATGGTTCCGTTCCCCTAAAATCGAGCATGGGAATCGATCATCAACAGTGTCAAATCGTCGTGAATCTCCGCATCGCGCACCGCTTCGAGCAGCCGCCGCGCGCGCAGCGATGCCGGAACACCTGCGTGCTTGCGTAGCAGCTCTTTCAATCCGGCGATACCGAGTTCCTCGCCGGACGGCAGGCGCGCCTCGATCAGACCATCGGTGTAGAAATACAACACGCCCGCGTTCAAATTCAGTTCCTGCGTTACAAACTGCGCCTCCGCCAGCACACCCAACGGCGGCGCGTCGGCGGGTATCTCTTGTACCGGCCCCATGTCCGGCAGATACAGCGCCGGCAGGTGCCCGGCGTTGGCCAGCCACACCTGTCCGGTCTGCGGGTCATACCGCCCACCGATCATGGTCACGAACATGCCGCGCACCGACGTCTCGACAATCTCGCGATTCAACATCGCCAGCAGTGCGGCCGGATCGGCCACGTTCTTGGCAAGGCAGCGGAACAGACTGCTGACCTTGGCCATCAGCAGGGCCGCGTTCATGCCTTTGCCCGCGACATCGGCGATGCAGAAATGGATCTGGCCGTTGCGCGTCGGGAAATAGTCGTAAAAGTCCCCCGACAGCTCGCGCGCCGACGTATTCACGCCGTGAATCCCCGCCCTGGCGTTGCTATCCCCGTCGCTATCCCGGGGCATGAGACTGCGCTGCACTTCGCGTGCCAGCTCCAGCTCCCGGTTGAGCTCGGCGGCGATGCGGTCCCGTTCCGCCAGCGCCTGTTCCAAGCGCCAGGTCAGTTCCTGATAACTGAGGTTGTCCTCGACCAATTGCAGATTGGCCTCGCGCAGCACATCGGCCAGCGTGATCTGCGCGCCCACCGACATGCCCATCGCCGCGCCGGCCGCGCTGAGACCCTGAGCGACTTCCTCAAGCAGATCGTTGCCCTGCTCTGGCGTAAGGCCGAAATGCGCGTGCAACAGCTGTTGGCAGCGGCGGATCACCGGCCGTTTGTCGGCGGCGGAAAACACGGCGGCCATCCAGTCCGCGCACTGCGCCAGCGTGCACAGCTCCAACGTCTCGGCGGTATCGGTATCGCGCAACGAATGATGTCCGGCCATCACCTGGCGCAGTTCCGGTGGCAGCTCCCAGGCCGCGGCCAGTGCCGCGCCCACATGATCGTGGGTGGTCTGGAACAGACTCTGCTCCAGGGCATAGCGTTCATCGGGATCGGCCTCGGCCAAGCGCCGCCACTCGCTGGCGCGATCCTGGTCGATATACAGCATGACCAGCAGACCGAAATCCTGGAGCAACCCCGCGGTGAAACAGTCTTCGCTATTGAGCCGCGTGACGCGGGACAGACAGCGCGCGGCCACCGCGCGGCGTAAGGCCTGCTCCCAATACATGGACATATCCAGACCGGGAATGGCATCCGGTCGCAACGCATCGCGCATCGCCACGCACAGCGCCAGATTGCGCAGGGCCCGTTGCCCGAGCAAGGTCACGGCATGCGCCGCGGATGTTGCCTTGGCACGAAAGCCGAAAAACGCCGAGTTGACGATGCGCAGCAGTTCGGCGGTGAGCACCGCGCTGTGGGTGACGATCTCGGCCAGCCGCTTGCTGGTGATGTCGGAACGCGCGCAGGCGCGCACGATGCCGATGGCCTCCTGCGGCGGCGCCGGGAGGTCGGTCGGTTTCAGATTGGCGAGTGTGCCGCGCTCCGTCATGTGCTGTCCCTGACTGTGATCCTTATCCTTGGTGTACGCGCGTATCGGCTAAACCGTGGCCGTCCTCAAGAACGGACCAGTTTCAGTTGCGGCGCGGCGGGTGTCGCCGCGGGCTGTTCGACGCCGCTAAACAACTCGGCCAGCGGCGCGGGCTTGCCGAGGAAATACCCCTGCGCGCGGTCGATACCGATGTCGCGGAGGATCTCCAGGATTTCAGCGTTCTCGACAAACTCGGCGACGGTCTTCATGTTCATCAGGCGCGCAACTTCCTGAATCGCCCGCACCATCGACTGATCCACCGGGCTTTCGTGCAGCCGCTTGATGAAACTGCCGTCGATCTTGAGAACGTCGACCGGCAGACTCTTGAGATAGCCGAACGAACTCATGCCGCTGCCGAAATCGTCCAGGGCGAAATGACAACCCAAGCGGCGGATGGAAGTCATGAAGCGCACCGCGCGCGACATATTATTGATCGCCGCCGTTTCCGTGATCTCGAAGCACAGATACTCCGGTGTCACACCGCTTTGATCGATCTCGCGGATGACGAAGTCCAGAAATTGATCCTCGCTCAGCGACTGCCCGGACAAGTTGATCGACAACTCGACGGGCTTCCCACCACGGGCCTGCGCCGCCGCGAAGCGCAAGGAATGACTGACCACCCAACGATCGATAGAGGACATCAGCTGGAAACGCTCGGCCGCGGGAATGAACGCGCCAGGCGAGATAAAACTTCCATCCGGGTTGCGCATACGCACCAGAATCTCGTAATGCGGTAGCGTCGTTGCCGCGCGCACCGGGGCGATGATCTGGGCGAACAGTTCCAGACTGTCGTCGGCAAGCGCACGCTGCACTGCCGAGACCATGCCCATTTCCTCGCGGCGCCGTGTCAGCTCGACGTTGTCCGGATGATAAACATGAATACGGTTGCGGCCATCTTCCTTGGCGGCATAACAGGCCATATCCGCCGCCGCCAGCGCCTCCATCGCGCTGCCGATGGCTGGCGACAGCTCCACTAGGCCGACACTGACACTGATCTGGAACGATTTGTCCTGCCACTGAAAACGGAACTCGCTAACGACCTCGCGCAGGCTCTCGGCCACTTCCATCGCCCGGTGCAGCGGACAGTGGGTCAGCAACAGACCGAATTCATCGCCACCCAGGCGCGCCAGTACATCGGCTTTGCGCAACGTTGCTTGCAGGTGGGTCGTCAGTTTGTGCAGCAACTGATCGCCCGCCGCGTGACCGCAGGTGTCGTTGACCACCTTGAACTGATCCAGGTCCAGATAGCACAGCGTGTGCCGGTGTCCGTCGCGCTCGGTCCGCTCCAGGGCGCGCTGCACCTCGCGATCGAATTCGCGACGGTTATACAAGCCAGTCAGCGGATCGTGACTGGCCTGATACGTCAATTCACGCTGCAATTGCCGCGCTTCGCTGACGTCATGGAACACCATGACCGCGCCACGCACCGCACCGGTACCGTCACGGATGGGCGCCGCCGAATCGGCAATCGGTACACGTGCGCCCGAGGCCAGCAGCAAGGCGCACTCGGCATCGAGTTCCACCGTGCGGTTCTCGCGCAGGCAACTCAAAATCGGGTGTAACAAGGGCGTATCGGTCTCCTCGTCCACCAACGGCATGATGTCCTGCAGGAATTGGCCGCGCACATCTTCGAGTTCCTGCTGCAGAAGACGCTCCGCCACCGGGTTCATGTACACCACCCGACCGTTGTGGTTGGTGGTAATGACACCGTCGCCGATGGAATGCAGCGTCACCTCGGCGAGTTCCCGGGAACGTTGTGCATCGCGCGCCGATTCGCGCATGCCTTCGAGCGCATGGTTGATGAATTTCGCCAGATAGCCGAATTCGTCCCGCCGATCGGCATTGAAGCCCAGTTCGCTTTGCCCTTCCGAGAGCGCACGCGCGGTGCGTACCATCTGCGCCATCGGCAGAGTCAGTATCCGCTCCAACAACCCCCTGAGCACGGCGCCGAACAACAGCAGCAGGGCGCCCAAGGTCAGCAGCAGGTGGCTGCGCTCGGTATGCAGCGTCTGTACGAGATTCGGAAATGTGACCGTGAGTTCGCCTTCGTGTTCATGTGCGCTTTGATCGATTATAGGCAGATCGATTTGCCGCATCAGCGTTTGCGGATCTACACCGGAATTATCGACATTCAAACTGATGAACTCTTCCCCGCGCACTTTCAATACAATGCCGACTTCCGCATGATCCATCAGTAGCTGCTGCAAAGCGACCGTTGCCTCGGTAACATTCGGCTCCTGCTCGTGGAACAGCCGATCGGTCTGATACGCGAGACTGTCCGCGATGGCTACACGCCCCTCACGCGTTTCCGCCTCGCGGTTTTGCAATAACAATACGGCGAATACCAGACCCACGATGATCGACCCCCAGAAGACGATCACCGTCACCTTGGTGGACAAACTGGCGTGTGGCGTCGGGTCCGGAGCGTGAGTCCGCGGCTGTTGATTCATCGGCTAGCGCATCCCCACCCAACGCAGCGCCAGCACCATGGGGCACATGCCACTCAGGCCGGCACCGATCAAAGCGAAGGCGACAAACCAGGGCAGCCACCACAGCAACTCCGGCGCCAGATACATCGGCAACCCAATCGAGGCCGCAATAATTAAGCGAAAGGCGCGCTCCGCCTCGAAAGGGATCAGACACTCGCCCGGCGCGGTCGCCGCCGGTTCAGCCACCGCCGTGGCGGTGCGCGAGAACCGCGCCAGCAGAATCGGCACACGCCAATTGGTGATGGCCTCGAACAACAACACGCCCATCAACACATAACTGGCGACCGGCTGCCCGGCCAACAGGGCCAGCACCAACCAGACACCGATGAGCAAGCGAAAACTGCGTTCTGTCATGTTCGAGACTCCCCCGACTGCGGGCGCGCTTCCGCCCCGGGCACCTTACTGGGTGGTCAACGGCAAAAATCGATGGAACTTTAGTTTATTCGACACAACAATGAGTTAGCCCGTCAATAAGCGGCGCCCCCGACACGTGCGAGTCACCTGTATGAATTGACTTCGATCAAGGTTGGCGCGTGCCGTGCGTCCTACAGTACGTCCATCTGCCGCACCCACCGACGAGCTGGACTATGCCATCTGCTCTGCAAGACCAACGCCTGGTGTATCGCCTGGGCTTTTTCATATTGTTCGTTCTGGCCCCACCG
>JACRMO010000203.1 GCA_016214925.1 Gammaproteobacteria bacterium | reverse complement strand
GGTGCGGGCATCACGCCGATCGGGCGCGCGCGCGGGGGGCCGCTTCCTACAATCCACGTTTTGCTGCTTCCACCGGCGCGCGCTCCGCGCGGGCCCACCACCGTGCTGCACCCCCAGAGTTTTGATGTCATCGTCGTCGGCGGTGGCCATGCCGGCACCGAGGCCGCGCTGGCCGCGGCGCGCATGGGCTGCACTACTCTGCTGCTGACCCACAACATCGAAACCCTCGGCCAGATGAGTTGCAACCCGGCCATCGGCGGCATCGGCAAGGGCCATCTGGTCAAAGAGATCGACGCGCTCGGCGGGCTCATGGCGCGTGCCACTGATCGCGCCGGCATTCAGTTCCGCATTCTCAACGCCAGCAAGGGTCCGGCGGTGCGCGCCACCCGCGCTCAGGCCGACCGCGCGCTGTATAAAAGCGCCGTGCGTGCCGCCCTGGAAAATCAGCCGAATCTGCGCATCTTCCAGCAGGCGGTCAGCGATCTCGTTGTCGAAGGCGAACGCGTTACCGGCGTCGTTACCCAGATGGGTCTGCGCTTCGCCGCGCCCTGCGTGGTGCTGACCACCGGCACCTTTCTCGGTGGACGCATCCATATCGGCCTGTCGAATTACGAAGGCGGCCGCGCCGGCGACCCGCCTGCCAACGCACTCGCACAACGGCTGCGCGAACTGCCGTTGCGCGTCAAGTGGCCTGCTACATCACCCACACCAACGCGCGCACTCACGACATCATCCGCGGTGGGTTGGACCGTTCGCCGATGTACACCGGCGTGATCGAAGGCATCGGCCCGCGTTACTGCCCATCCATCGAAGACAAGGTGCACCGCTTCGCCGGCAAGGACGCGCATCAGATTTTCGTTGAACCGGAAGGGTTGAGCACGCACGAGATCTATCCCAACGGTATTTCCACCAGCCTACCCTTCGATGTGCAGCATGAATTGGTGCGTTCGATCCGCGGCTTCGAGAACGCGCATATCACGCGTCCCGGTTATGCCATCGAGTACGACTACTTCGATCCGCGCGACTTGCAATACTCGCTGGAAACCAAAGTGATCGCAGGCCTGTTCTTCGCCGGCCAGATCAACGGCACCACCGGTTACGAAGAGGCCGCCGCGCAGGGCCTGCTCGCCGGACTCAACGCCGCGCGCAAGGCACAAGGGCGCGACGCCTGGTGGCCGCACCGCGACGAGGCGTATCTCGGCGTGTTGATCGACGATCTGATCACGCGCGGCACGCGTGAACCGTATCGTATGTTCACCAGCCGTGCCGAATACCGTCTGCTGCTGCGCGAGGACAATGCCGATCTGCGTTTGACACCGATCGGCCGTGAGCTTGGTCTGGTCGATGGGCGGCGTTGGAGCGTGTTCAATGAACACCGCGAGGCTGTCGAACGCGAGCAGCAGCGTTTGCGTGAACTCTGCATCCATCCCGGCAGCATGGCCGCGCAGGCGCTCGAAGCGCGGCTCGGCGCACCGCTCGCGCGCGAACAGCGCGCCTACGATCTGTTGCGCCGACCGGAGCTGGATTACGCGACTTTGACCGACACGCCCGAGGTGGGTCCGGGCGTGCGCGACGCGCGTGTCGCCGAACAGGTCGAAGTGCAGGCGAAATATTCCGGTTATATCGAACGCCAGCAGGCCGAGATCGAGCGGCATCGTCGCTATGAGGAACAACCGTTGCCGCTGGATTTCGACTACGGCGCGGTACACGGCTTGTCGACCGAGGTGCGCGAGAAATTCCGCAACCATCGGCCGCAGACGCTGGGGCAGGCGGCACGCATCCCCGGGGTCACGCCGGCGGCGATCTCGTTATTGCTGGTGCATCTCAAAAAGGGCGGCGCGGCGCGCAAGCGCGCCTGACGGCGACAGCGTAAGCGGCCGTTACAGCGGCTGGCAAACGTGAATTCATACAGGCGAACGACCATGGAACTGGAACAGATCCTCGCGCGGGGCATGACCGAATCCGGCGTGCAGCTGGATGCGGCGGCGTGCGCGAAGCTGTTGGAGTATGTCGCGCTGCTGGTCAAATGGAACCGCGTCTACAACCTGACCTCGGTGCGCAAACCGCAGGACATGCTCACCCGGCATATCCTCGACAGCCTGGTTGTGTTGCCGCATGTGAAAGGCCCGCGGGTGTTGGACGTCGGCACCGGCGCCGGGTTGCCGGGCTTGGTACTGGCCATCGCACGACCGGATTGGCAGGTTGTCCTGCTCGATTCCAGCAACAAGAAGCTGCGCTTCGTGCGCCAGTCCATCACTGACCTTGCGCTCACCAATGCGAGCGTCGAGCATGTGCGTATCGAGGACTATCAGCCGACGGTGCCGTTCGACACTATCATCAGCCGCGCGTTTTCCTCCCTGGACGAGATGCATAAACATTGCGCGCGCCTGTGCGCCGTGGACGGCCACATCCTGGCCATGAAGGGCGTGTACCCCTTGGCCGAAATCGAGTCGCTGTCGGACCCGGGCGTGGTGGTGGCCGCGCACACCCTGACGGTGCCGGGCTTGGATGCGCAGCGGCATCTGCTGGAGCTGCGGCCGAGCTGAGGCATCGAGCGTTCGCTGTCCCGCCGCTGTCGGGTTACACTCTCGCACCGACAACTACACACGGCGCAGCCGGATCATGGGACGCATCATCGCTGTAACCAATCAGAAGGGCGGGGTCGGCAAGACCACTTCCTGCATCAACCTAGCCGCGGCACTGGCGCTGACGCGCCGGCGCGTGTTGCTGATCGATCTCGACCCGCAGGGCAATGCCACCATGGGCAGCGGCGTCGACAAGCATGAGGTCGAGTATTCCAGTTGCGATGTGCTGCTCGGCGAGATCGACCTCGAACAGGCGATCATCCCCAGCGAGGTGGCCGGCTACGATGTATTGCCCGGCAACAGCGATCTCACCGCCGCCGAGGTGGAGCTGCTGCGCACCGACAACGGCGGGCAGCGATTGCGCGATGCGCTGGCGGCCGTGCAGGCACGCTACGACTACATCCTGATAGACTGCCCACCGTCGTTGAACATGCTCACCATCAACGCACTCACCGCGGCCCAGGGCGTGCTGATCCCCATGCAGTGCGAGTACTACGCATTGGAGGGTCTGTCCGCGTTGGTCGATACCGTCGGCCAGATCCAGCAGTCGGTGAATCCGGCGTTGGAGATCGAAGGCCTGTTGCGCACTATGTTCGACGCGCGCAACAACCTGGCCACGCAGGTTTCCGAGCAGCTCATCGAACACTTCGGCGACAAGGTCTACCGCACCATCGTCCCGCGCAACGTGCGCCTGGCCGAGGCGCCCAGCCACGGCATGCCGGTGCTGCGCTACGACAAGGCCTCACGCGGCGCGGTGGCGTACCTGGCCCTGGCCGGCGAACTGGTGCGCCGCGAGCAGGAACGCGCGCGACCGGCGGCGGTGGTGTCGTAAATACTTGGCGGTTATCCTTAGCACCCATGACGACGAAGAAGCGAGGATTGGGGCGCGGACTTAACGCGCTATTGGGTGGTGCTGCCAAAGCGGCCCCGACGCCCGTGGCTGCGCCGGCCGCGATAACCCCGGTCGGTGCTGCGCCGGCCGAGCCCGTCGACGGCAGCCTGCGTAAACTCCCGGTCGATCTGATCCAGCGCGGCAAGTATCAGCCGCGTCACGACATGCATCAGGAATCCTTGCAAATCCTTGCAAGATCTGGCCGATTCCATCACAGCGCAGGGCGTGGTCCAGCCGATTGTGGTGCGGCCCATCGGCCAGGGCCGCTACGAGATCATCGCCGGCGAGCGGCGCTGGCGCGCGGCGCAGTTGGCCGGTCTGCAGGACATCCCCGCCGTCATTCGCGATGTGCCGGACCGCGCGGCCATTGCCATGGCGCTGATCGAGAACATCCAGCGCGAGAATCTCAATCCGCTCGAAGAGTCGCGCGCCTTGCAGCGGCTGATCCAGGAGTTCGAGCTGACCCATCAAGAGGCCGCCGACGCCGTGGGACGTTCGCGCGCGGCGGTTTCCAACCTGCTGCGCCTGTTGGAGTTGACCGATGAGGTCAAAGAATTGGTCGAGGCGGGCAAACTGGAGATGGGCCACGCCCGCGCGCTGTTGGCGTTGGCCGGCACTGAACAGACCCAGACCGCGCGCCACGTCGCGACCAAGGGCCTGTCGGTGCGGGAAACGGAGCGACTGGTCAAGCACCTGCAGGCGGGCGCCACGAAGCCGCCGGCTCCGCCCAAGCGCGTCGATCCCGACATTCGCCGGCTTGAAGAGGAGTTGTGCGATCGCTTCGGTGCCAAGGTGAGTTTGGAGCAGGGGCGCGGCGGCAAGGGCAAGCTGGTGATCGGCTACAACAGCCTGGACGAATTGGACGGGATTCTCGAACGGCTGCGCTGTGGCGGGGACGTCTGAGGCGTATTTTCCCGCAACGTTCTCGGCTATAACCTGCCTTTATCTCCCTATCATTGACCCTGCCGCCCGCTAGTCCCTATAATGCGCGCCGGCACGCAGGGCCGGTTATTTTCAGACACGAATGGATAACCGTTTCCATTCGCCGCGCGCCACCAGGTTGCCGGCTCGAACGCGGTGTTCGCCGGGCCTGCGCTGAGACCGCTGCGGCATGCATACGATTCTGAGTATTCAGGCTTTCATGCTGGTTGTGGCGATGGGCGTCGGATATCTCTACGGTGGACCGGCGGCGGCACAGGGCGCCTTGTTTGGCGCGGCGATTGCGTTAGTGAATACGCTGTTGTTGGCCTGGCGCCTGCACCAGGGCAAACGCCACGTACACGCCGACGCGCAGCGGCATTTGCGGGCATTTTATTTCTCCACCATAGAGCGCTTTGTTGTGGTTGGCGGCCTGCTCGCGATCGGTATTGGTGCGTTGCAGTTGTCACCATGGCCGCTGTTGGTGGCCTTCGTAGCCGGGCAAATGGCCTGGATGATTTCTGGATTAACGAGCGGGATTAACTAGTCAATGTCTGGCGAAGCCCATACCTCCTCAGAATACATCAGACACCATCTTCAGAACCTCACCTTCGGTCAGCTGACGGATGGTAATGGCGGTACCCACTGGGGTTTCGCGCATACCGCGGAGCAAGCCAAGGAAATGGGTTTCTGGGCGGTCAACGTCGATACCCTGGGTTTCTCACTGGTGCTCGGCGCGTTGTTCCTCTGGCTGTTCCATAGCGTCGCCAAGTCGGTGACGTCCGGCGTACCGAGCGGTGCGCAGAATTTCGTCGAGTGGGTCGTCGATTTCATCGACGACTCCGTGCGCGGCTCTTTCAACGGCAAAAATCCACTGGTCGCGCCGCTGTCGCTGACCATTTTCCTGTGGATCTTCCTGATGAACTTCATGGACCTGCTCCCCGTCGACTGGATCCCGCATCTGGCGACCGCGTTGGGTGTGCCGTTCCTGAAGGTTGTCCCGAGCACCGATCCCAACGCCACCTTCGGCATGGCGCTGTCAGTGTTCGCGCTGGTGCTTTATTACAGTATCAAGATGAAAGGCGCGTCGGGCTTTGCCGGCGAACTCACCCTGATGCCATTCCAGGCCAAGAACAAGCTCGTGCAGGTTCTGTTCATGCCGATCAACCTGCTGCTCGAAGGCGTCACCCTGATCTCCAAGCCCGTCTCACTGGCCTTGCGACTGTTCGGCAACATGTATGCCGGTGAAATGATCTTCATCCTGATCGCCATTATGTACGGCACCGGCTGGGCTATGGGCTCCTTTGGCGGCTTCCTGCAACTCGGCTGGGCCATCTTCCACATTCTGATCATCACGCTGCAGGCGTTTATCTTCATGACCCTGACCATCGTGTATCTGGACATGGCGCATCAGGAACATCACTGATTTCGGTTCAACTCAATCTTCATTTTTTAAGCTAGGAGACACTCATGGAAATGGCAAATGCACTGCTGTACATCGCCGGCGCTCTGATGATGGGCCTGGGCGCGCTGGGCGCCGCGGTCGGTATCGGTATTCTCGGTGGCCGTTTCCTGGAAGGCGCCGCGCGCCAGCCGGAACTGATCCCGATGCTGCGCACCCAGTTCTTCATCGTGATGGGTCTGGTCGACGCCGTGCCGATGATCGCGGTCGGTCTGGCCATGTATGTTCTGTTCGCCGTGGTGGGTGGTTAATCCAGCCGCGAACGGACAGACACTGTCCCGGACTATTCACGAGGTACAGGCATGAACATCAACGCGACACTGATCGGACAATCGATCACATTCTTCTTCTTCGTGTGGTTCTGCATGAAATATGTGTGGCCGCCGATCATGCAGGCGCTGGAAGCTCGCAAGAAGCAGATCGCCGATGGTTTGGCCGCCGGCGAGCGCGGCAAGCACGAGCAGGAACTGGCGCAAAAACGTTCCGCCGAGGTTTTGGTCGAGGCCAAGCGTCAGGCCCAGGAGATTATCGCCAAGGCGGAGAAGCGCGCTGCGGAGATCGTCGAAGAGTCCAAGACCGATGCCAAGAGCGAAGGCGAACGCATCCTGGTGGCGGCACGCGCCGAGATCGGCCAGGAAGTTAATCGCGCGAAGGAAGGACTGCGTGCCCAGGTGGTGTCCATCGCCATCGCCGGCGCCAGCAAGGTTCTGGAGCGCGAAGTCGACGCCAACACCCACAACGACCTGCTGACCAAGCTGGCTGCGCAGATCTAGGTGAACTGACATGGCGGAATTCACCACAATCGCGCGACCCTACGCCCAGGCGGCGTTCAAGCTGGCGCAGCAGACGCGGACTCTCCCTGCCTGGTCTGAGATGCTGGGTATGGCGGCGGTCGTGGCCACGAATGCCGGTCTGCGCAAGCTGCTGGACAATCCGCGGATCACGCCGGCGCAACTGGCCGAACTGTTCGTCGATGTCTGCGGCGAGCGTTTGAACGAAGCGGGCCGTAACCTGATTCGCCTGCTCGCCGAGCGGCGTCGGTTGGCGGTGCTGCCGGAAATCTTCGGTCTCTACGAACAGTTCAAGAATGAAGCGGAAGGCGCCGTCAAGGCGCAGCTGATCACCGCTTTCCCGGCCACCGACGCGCAGAAGCAGACCATCGCCGCGGCGCTCAAGCAACGTTTCGGTCGCGACGTGCAGCTCGAATACATCACCGATCCCACGCTTATGGGCGGTGCGGTGGTGCGCGCGGGCGACTTGGTCATAGACGGTTCGGTGCGCGGCAAGCTGACCCGCTTGGGTACGGCCCTGAATCATTGATGAGGAATGGTTATGCAACTCAATCCCACTGAAATCAGCGAGCTGATCAAAAGCCGCATAGAGAAGTTCCAGACCGTCGCCGAGGCACGCACCGAAGGTTCGGTGGTGTCGCTCACCGACGGCATTGCCCGCATCCACGGCTTGGCCGATGTGATGTCCGGCGAAATGATCGAATTCCCCGGCAATGTGTTCGGCATGGCATTGAACCTGGAGCGTGACTCCGTCG
>JACRMO010000050.1 GCA_016214925.1 Gammaproteobacteria bacterium | reverse complement strand
TTGCCGGGGCGGCTTGGATCCGACGCCGGGAAATCGCACTGGATGGTGCCCGTACCCTTGTTGATCAACGGCCGGATATCCAACGCCAACATCCGACGGTCGTGTTCGCCGGGATAATCGCGGTTGTATTCCGGATCGCCGGGGCTCTGGATACCCGAGATCGGCAGGTACATGGTCTTGTCGTCATCGCTGATGCCGAAGTACGACACACCCGTGCACGGACCGACGTCATACACCGCATTCCAGCGCGGCCCCAGACCATTGTTGGCCGACTGCGGTGCCAGGATGTCGGAGGTGTAGTACAGCGTGCCGCCGCACATACTGGCCGTGAACGCGCCCTGATGCGGCACCGTTTGGCCGGTCACCGGATCGGTGTGCCCGGTCAAATGCGGCATACCGAACGCCATCTGCCCTTCCGGCTCTTCGTGGAAATAGATATCTTCCACGCGCGGGCCATCGGGTACCTGACTGATGGTGATCGGACCAGCCTTCAGGTCGGACGCCTTCCAGACACGCACCGTAGTACCGAACATGCGGATGCTGGTGGCATCGCCCGGTAGCGGACTGTTCAAGAACGTGCTGTTGAACAGATTGGCGATGGGATCGCCAGCGCCGATGCTCGCCGGCATCGCATAGTCCGAGGTCACCAGGTAAGTGCCGTCGGCGGTCAGCTGCATGCCATGCGGATAGGCCTCCAGGCCCGCGTCGGTATTGCCGGTCACCTTGTTCGGCTTATACCGCTGGATACCGGAGTTCAACACGACCGCCGAGTTCTCGCTCAGGAACTGCTTGGGATCCTGAAGAGAGGCCGGCAACAGCGCATTGTACGGCGTGCCGCCGGTGCAAACGCTGGTACGCATCGGATGAAACTCGGTCACGGTGCCGGGGCCGCCGTAACTCTTGCCGCCCATGTAGGTCACTGCCATGTTCCCGTTCGGCAACACCATGAAGTCGTCGGTGAGCGCCGAGAGCGTCAGCTCGGTACCGCAGATAGCCATTTCGGCCGGCTTGATGGCACGCACGTCGGTGATGTCGTAACGGAACACATTGCCGCTGATCACACCGCCCACGAACATATATTTGCGCCCGGAGACCGGATCGATATACGAGGTGTACGCGGTGTTGTGATGCGGATCGTTATGCACATCCGCGGTGTGGCCATAGGCGGCGCCGGGGTTGTTGGCCCCGATGACCTTGGGCAGTCCCGCCGTCCAGATGACCTTGCCATAGGTCGTCGAGTCCGGCTCGGCATCGATGACAGCGACGAAATCCGAGTTCGCCACACCGTCGTCGGTGATGGCATCACCCGTCCAGGACAACAAGACCGCACCGTTCGGGATCACCTTACCCGTGGTCTTGCTGATCGCCTCCGGAGCACGGTTGGCATTCTGCCCCGGCGACAGATCGATAGGTCCGACCTGAAACTCCGTCGGACTGCTGGTTGCTCCCGGCCCCACCAAAGCCAGGGCGCCTGCCGACGCTCCCATCGGAGCACACAACATGCCCGACATTGCAGCCGTCACGGCCACCCGCAACATGCCGCCGGCACGTCCTCCTACAACATCCATTTTTGCTTTGCTCTGTTTCATTTTGATGGCCTCTCGTTTATTGAACTTGTTTCCGAGTGACTGGTCTTTGTTACAGCCAGTCTTCAGGTACTCCATCCATCCTGGATATGGCCACACACTCGTCCTACCTCCGGTCCAAACTACGGACAAGGGAGACGCTAGCACTTTAGACTCAGTCGAAATATCGCCCGGCATCGACTCATTGAGTCAGCGCAAATTGTCTTTTGCGTGTAGGAGAGAGACCGATAACGCATCGCATCGACGCGACTTTCTTGCAACGCGGAGATGAATACGAAGATACTGAAAAGTTAGTCAGCGAATGCGTCGAACGCGTTTGGAAGACGCGGAATAAAACAGATGCTGCACAGCAGGGGAAAAGCGGGGAAATAATGGGCATGCCTGGACATGCCGGGGCATGCCCGCACATCACGACAGCATCGGGCAGGAATCAAATCACGTGTGCAAGCCCAGCACATCCTGCATGTCGAATAACCCCGCGCCACGCCCCATCAGCCAACCCGCCGCGCGCAGCGCGCCGCGGGCGAAGGTCATGCGACTGGAGGCCTTGTGGGTGATCTCGATGCGCTCGCCGATGCCGGCGAACAGTACGGTGTGGTCACCGACGATGTCGCCGGCGCGGATAGTCTCGAAACCGATGGTCGTGCGGTCGCGCTCGCCGGTGACGCCCTCACGCCCATAGATCGCGCAATCCTTCAGATCGCGCTTGAGCGCGGCGGCGATGACTTCGCCCATGCGCAATGCGGTGCCCGACGGCGCATCGACCTTGTGGCGGTGATGCGCCTCGATGATTTCGATATCGACCTCGTCGCCCAACACACGCGCGGCCATGTCCAGCAGTTTGAGACACAGATTCACGCCCACGCTCATGTTCGGTGCGAACACGATGCCGATGTCCTTCGCCGCTTCCTGCAACTGTGCCTTCTCGGCCTCGCTGAACCCAGTGGTGCCGATGACCATGCGCCGACCGGCCGCGCGGCACACTGCGAGATTCTCCAGCGTACCCTGCGGACGCGTGAAATCGATCAGCACATCGAACACGCTGGTCAGCGACGCCAGATCCGCGCTCAGCGGAACACCAATCTCGCCGATCCCCGCAAGCAGACCGGCATCGTCCCCGATCTGGCCGTGGTCGGGATGTTCGAGCGCGGCCGTCACGGCAATGCCTTCGGTATGGCGGGCAGATTCGATCAGGGCGCGGCCCATGCGGCCGGCGGCCCCGGCGATGGCGATTCGGGTGGTCATCGGGTTGTGTTCCGGTTGTTGAAGTTGGGATGGTGGGAAGACTAACCGATTGAGTGGGTTTGCGGTACCCAGGAACCGTCATTGCGTGTTTACCCGTCATTGCGAGCGCAGCGAAGCAATCTCCCAGCCCGGAGAGCGGCCTTTCAATCAGGACTTCCTTTCGCCCTTTGCTGGGCGAGGTACTTTTCGGCCTTTGTTCCGCGCTGGCTGCGCGGGTTACTTTCTCTTGCGCGGCCAAGAGAAAGTAACCAAAGAGAAGGCCGCCCGGAGGCTTGCCCCTCTTCGAGGTGTTCCCTGCGCTTCTCGCCCATTTGCGCGCTCGCCTAACTCGGCGCCCGAAAACCACGGGCGCCTCAGACAGGAGGCTCGCTTCATCGCAAACGGTCTGCGATGCTCGGCTGCGCCGACGGGGAGCGGAAAAGTCAAAATCAAAACCGGCAAAGGGTCGGCGTCTGCGACGCCAACCCTTTGCGTAGGATGGGTGGAGCGAAGCGCAACCCATCAAGGCCGCGGTTATGATGGGTTACGGCAAAAGGCGCCTTCACCCATCCTACGAGCTTTTCTTTGCTTGCCCAAAGAAAAGTAACCCGCGCAGCCAGCGCGGAAAAAAGGCCAAGAAGGAAAACAAAACCCTGGATTCCGGCTTTCGCCGGAATGACGGTTTATTCGGACCTACATGAAATCACGCGCCTACTCCACCCTCACCCGCCTAAACGCAATCCCCCACGCCAACGCACTCGCCCCCGCCGCGAACACATACGTCCACTGCGCGCCCAGTCCGGTCCAGATATACCCCGCGGCCAGACTGCCCACCGCGCCACCCGCGCCGAAGCTCAAGCTGCTATACAACGCCTGCCCCCGCCCCTGATTGCGGCCGACGAACAGCTGATGCACCAGATGAATCGCCACCGCGTGATACACACCGAAGCTGGCGGCATGCAGCGTCTGCGCGAACAGCACCACCGGCAGACGATCCGCGAAGCCCGCGATCAACAACCAACGTAGCGTGGTCAGCGCCAGACTCGCCAGCAGCAAGCGCCGCGCGCCATAGCGCGGCAACCAGCGATGCATGACCACGAACACGCCGATCTCGGCGACGACGCCCAGCGCCCACAACAGGCCGATGCTGGAATGGCTGTAGCCATAATCTTCCAGATAGAGTGTGAAGAAGGTGTAATAAGGCCCATGGCTGGCCTGCATCAGAAAACACACCAGCAACAATGCCAGCACATCCGGACGACGCAACACCTGACGGAGCGGCGTTTGTTCCTGCGTGCTTGCAACTGTGCCGTGCTCGGGTACGGTCAGGCTGGCCAGCCAGATCGCGGTGAACAAGCCCAGCAGAATCTGCGGCAACAGCGCGACACCGACACGATCGAACACCGGCCCGAGTCCGGCCACGGTCAAGATAAAACCGATCGAGCCCCACAGCCGGATCATGCTGTAACGGTGCGTGGCCGCGCCGAGATGCGAGAGGGTGATGGCTTCGAATTGCGGCAGTGCGGCGTTCCAGAAAAAACTGAAACCGCTCATCACCAACGCCAGCCACAGATAACTGCTACCGAACAAAACGCCGGTGAAAATGAGCAAGGACAACAACGAGGCCAGGCGGATGATGGCTATGCGCCGACCGGTATGGTCGGCGATCCATCCCCACACGTTGGGCGCGACCAGTTTGGTCGCCATCAGAATCGCGACCAGCTCACCGATTTCGGCTGCATTGAAGCCGAGGTGCTTGAGATACAGGCTCCAATACGGAACCAGCGCGCCGAGCGTCGCGAAATAGAACAGGTAGAAACCGGACAGGCGCCAGTAGAGGGAGCGTGAGTGAAGCACAGGATTCGCTTAGGCCATCGGGTCAGAGATGTGTCGGAAGTGTCAGGCGCCGCTTTCGGCCACGGCAGCCAACGCACTCAATAGCGCTTCATACAACTTGGATAACGCGGGGCGCTCACCCTGGATATATTCCCCCTGGATATATTCCTGGATATGTTCTGGGGACGCGTCCTGCAACAAAGCCTTTACAGGAATCTCCAGCGCACGCGCACACGCGCTTACGTCCGCAAATCCGAACGTCGCCCCGGAACCGGCCAGGGTATGCGCCAGACGATGCAATTCCTGCAACGGCGCCAAAGCCCAGTCTTCCGCCTGTACTCGATCCCAGGCGGCCTGCAAACTCGCGGCACGCGCCGGAAGTTCCGCAACGTAGGCGCGTTTGATCACGGCCAGTTTCGCTTCCAGTTCGCCCGGTTCGCTACGTTCAACCATGCCGGAGTTCCCAGATGGCACGCACCCGATCGGAGAGGGTCATCGGATCGAAGGGCTTGGGGATCACCTCGATGGCGCCGAGCTGTTTGTATTGCGCGATCTCCTGCGGCCGCACCTTGGCGGTCATGAACGCGACCGGGGTAGTCTGTCCCGCGAGGGTCGCACGCAGGGCCTGCAAAGTCGTCGGTCCATCCATGTCGGGCATCATCACATCCAGCAGAATCAGGTCGGGCCGGAACTGCGGAATCTTTTCCAGCGCCTCGCGCCCGGAGCTGCACACCTCGACCGTGAAGCCGCCGATGTGCTCCAAGGCCAGGCGCGCCACGGCCTGGATATCCGGTTCGTCTTCGACATACAGAATGCGTTGCAGCTTCCTCATGCACCCGCCCTCTTAGGATTTGTTGCGCAGGAGCTGCGCGGTATCGAGCCAGCGCGTTTGCAACCGGTACGTGGCCCGGCACGCAACTTTTAAAAGCTCAGGGCGTCGCGGGTATCACCGGCGTCTGTGAATGCACGTCTTGATTCTGCCCACGGTGACGCAACAGATGATCCATCAGAACGATCGCCAGCATGGCCTCGGCAATCGGCGTCGCGCGGATGCCGACGCAGGGATCGTGACGGCCGTGGGTGACGACTTCGACCGGCTCGCCCGCAAGATTCACCGAACGCCCGGGCAGGCGAATGCTGGAGGTTGGCTTGAGCGCCATGTGCGCGACGATGTCCTGGCCCGAGGAAATGCCGCCGAGAATGCCGCCGGCGTTGTTGCTCAGAAAACCTTCCGGGGTAATCTCGTCGCGATGCTCGGTGCCTTTCTGTTCCACGCAGGCGAATCCCGCGCCGATCTCCACGCCCTTGACGGCATTGATACTCATCAGCGCATGCGCGATGTCGGCATCCAGACGATCGAAAATGGGTTCGCCGAGTCCCGGCAGCATGCCGGTCGCAATGACCGTCACCCGCGCGCCGATGGAATCGCCGGACTTGCGCAGGGCGTCCATGTAAGACTCTAACTCGGACACCATGGCGGCATCGGGCCAGAAGAACGGATTCGTTTCCACCACCGACCAGTCGAAGCCCTGCGGGTGATGCGGGCCGAGCTGGGACAGATAGCCGCGAATCTCGATGCCGTGGTGCACGCGCAGATATTTCTTGGCGATGGCACCGGCCGCCACGCGCATCGCGGTCTCGCGCGCCGAGGAACGACCGCCGCCGCGGTAATCGCGGAAACCGTATTTCTGCTGATAGGTATAATCGGCGTGGCCAGGACGGAAGCGGTCCAGGATGTTGGAGTAATCCTTGGAACGCTGATCGGTGTTATGCACGATCAGACCGATGGGCGAGCCCGTGGTACGACCTTCGAACACCCCGGAGAGAATCTGCACCTCGTCGTCTTCGCGACGCTGGGTGGTATGCCGGCTCTGGCCGGGTTTACGGCGGTCGAGATCGTGCTGCAGATCCGCCTCGCTGAGTTCCAGACCGGGCGGACAGCCGTCGACGATGCAGCCGATCGC
Organism: Gammaproteobacteria bacterium; assembly: GCA_016214925.1. GTDB lineage: Bacteria > Pseudomonadota > Gammaproteobacteria > Thiohalobacterales > Thiohalobacteraceae > JAHJQQ01. The sequence continues at coordinate 6,839 of JACRMO010000050.1, read as the reverse complement.
CGGCCCATGGCTTTCGCCAAATGACGTAACGGTAAAGAGTTTTCCGAAGCTGTTTCCCGACATGGCCGGTATTGTAGCGGCTTACCCGCCTGCCGTGTCTACCCCGCCCATAAAGAAATGCGGCCGGGGCGCCGATAGCCCTCCTACAGGAGCACACAGAGGCTCCAGACCCCTCGACACCAACCCATCAATCGTCGAGTTGAATGAGGTACACACCGTGAATCGTAGAAACACGCAATTTGGTCCCAAGATCGGCAACTACATGGGCAAGCCCATCTTCGAAACTATCAACCGCCCCGAAGGCACCTATGTGTTCGACCGCATCGCCGCCTATGCCGACGACGGCTACCCGCTGGATCAATTGAGCAAGAACGAAGTGCTGATTCCGGAAGGATTGATTTACCGCCATCGCCCCTGATTGATTCTTATGTAACCTGTAGGAGCGGCCTTCGGCCGCGAACAGTTCGGAGTATTGGCTGTTCTCGGCCAAAGGCCGCTCCTACCGTCTAACAGCCCGCATTGTGATGCGACTCAGATAACCTTCGAGAAGCGTTGTTCGCCGCCGCCTTTCAAGTAGCGGTCGAACTGCATGCAGATATTGCGGATCAACAAACGTCCGCGCGGCAGCACCTGCAAACGCCGCGCGTTCAATTCCAACAAACCGTCCGCCATAAAACTTTCCAATCCGTGCAAGGCATCCGCGAAATAATCTTCGAAGCGGATGCCGAACTGCGTATCGATCTTCGCGAACGCCACTTCGAAATTACAGATCAGCCGGGTGATGACCTCGCGCCGCAACAGATCGTCGGCATCCAGCTCCACCCCACGGAACACCGCCAGCTCACCGGCATCGAGACGTGCCGCGTAGTCGTCCAGCGATTTGAGATTCTGGCTGTAGCTGTTGCCCACCATGCTGATCGCCGTCGCGCCCATGGCCACCAGATCGCAATCGGCGTGCGTCGAATAGCCCTGGAAATTGCGGTATAAGGTGCCCTCGCGCTGGGCAATGGCGAGTTCGTCATCGGGACGCGCGAAGTGATCCATGCCGATGTACAGATAACCCGCCGCGGTGAGTTTCTCGATGGTCAGGCCGAGAATCGCCAGCTTCTCCTCGGCACTCGGTAATTGCGTCGCATCCATCTGCCGTTGCGTCTTGAACAACTGCGGCATGTGCGCGTAGTTGAACACCGACAGGCGATCGGGACCGGCGGCGATCACCTTGTCGAGCGTAATGGCGAAGCTGTCCAGCGATTGCAAAGGCAGACCGTAGATCAGATCCACGCTCACCGATTTGAAGCCCTCGCTGCGTGCCGCGTCCATCACAGCCCAGGTTTCCTGTTCGGATTGGATGCGGTTGACGGCCTTCTGCACCGCGAGATCGAAGTCCTGCACACCCAGGCTGAGCCGATTGAATCCCAGTTCGCGCAGCAGTCCGATGGTCGCGGCATCGGCCTCGCGCGGATCGACTTCAATGGAATATTCGCCGCTGTCGTCTGTACGCAACTGGAAATGCTCGCCGGTCACGCGCATCAGCGCGCGCATCTGTTCATGGCTGATGAAGGTCGGCGTACCGCCGCCCCAGTGCAATTGATCGACGGGACGATTGCGATTGAACAACGCGCCCTGCAGGGCGATCTCGCGGAACAGCTGGTCGAGATAGGGGATGGCGCGCTTGCGATTCTTGGTGATGACCTTGTTGCAGGCGCAGTAGAAACACACCGTGTCGCAGAACGGGATGTGGAAATACAGCGACAAGGGTGCAGCGCCGGCATTGCTGGCGCCGGTATTACTCGCTTGGGCCAATTCACGGTAACGCTCTACGGTAAACGCCTCGGTGAACTGCACCGCCGTCGGATAGGACGTATAGCGCGGCCCGCTGGCGTCGTAACGCCGGATCAGTTCCGGATCGAATTCGAGTGTCTGATACATATCTATCTCCCGCCGATTACGGGCATATCCTACGCAGGCCCGCCGACCGTGGCGTTGACGTATATCAACCGCTCAGTCCGGCTCGGTATTTAAACCCATGCGGTGTGTGGCGTTGATCATGCGCAGCAGATATTTGAAGGGCAGCACCCGCTCGTCCTGACGCTCCACGATCTTCATGAACGGCAGGTCGCTGTTACCGAACTGATAGCGCCCTTCCAGCATAGCTTGCTTGAGTGCGCCAACATCGGCCTCCAATTGCCCGAGAAACTCCACGGCGCCGCCCATGGAATCCTCATCGTATTCCACTGCGGCGCGCAGATCCTCGATTTCGAACAGCGCCTGATTGATCAGCTCGACATATTGTTCGGCAGTCTTGGGACGGGTATCCATCCGGTCTCTCCTACGGTGCGGATAACGCGGCGACAATGGTGTCGCGATGTTCAATCAACTGTTCTGCGGTGAGCAGGCAGACGCCCTCACCCCCGCGTGCGAATTCCAGCCAGACGAACGGTATGTGCGGCAAGCGTTCCGTCAGAGCATGCGCACTGTTGCCCACCTCGACGATCAAGACGCCGTGTGGATTCAAGTGCGCGGAGGCATCGGCGAGAATGCGCAAAGCAAAATGCAGCCCGTCCTCGCCCGCCGCCAAACCCAGCGTCGGCTCATGCCGGTATTCGAGCGGCAATGCCGCCATGTCCTCGGCATCCACATAGGGCGGATTGCTGACGATGATGTCGTAACGGTGTTCGCCCAGCGCGGAGAACAGGTCCGAGCGGATCACCTCGACCTGATCGTCGAGGTGATGGCGCGCGACATTGCGCTGCGCCACCGCCAAGGCCTCCGCGGAAATATCCACGGCGGCGACGTGCGCGTCCGGGAAATAATGCGCGCAGGCAATGGCGATACAACCGCTGCCGGTGCATAGATCCAGGATGTTGCCGACCTGCGCCGCATCCACCCAGGGCGAGAAGTGCGCCTCAATCAGTTCGGCGATGGGCGAACGCGGAATCAACACCCGGTCGTCGACATAAAACGGCAGGCCGGCGAACCAGGCCTCGCCGATCAGATAGGCGGCGGGAATGCGTTCCTTGAAGCGGGTACGCAGCAGATCGACCACGGCGTGCCGTTCCTCGGGCGTGAGCGTGGCATCCAGATAGGCCGTCGGCAGGTCGGTGTGCAGATGCAGGGCATGCATGACCAGGATGGCCGCTTCGTCGACGGCATTGTCGGTGCCATGCCCGAACGCGAGCTTATGCTCGTTGAAGCGGCTGGCACCCCAGCGGATGTAATCGCGTACTGTGCTCAACACCTGTAGTACGGTATCCGGATTGTCCATCGTCACTCATCCCCGCCGCTTGTCCCCGCCACGTATCCACTATCGGGCCGTGGGCCGCCATGATAGCCGAATCGGCGCGGCACATCAGCGGATCGCCCGACTGATCTCAGGCTGATGCCAGACTGATCGCCCGGCAGATCGCCAGACCGAACGTTAGGCGCACCCGCCATGCTGTGGGATAATGCCGCGCCATGCACCTCCAGCCAACACGATATTCCGGTAAAAGCCTGCCCTTCTGGCTGTTGGGCCTGTTGGGCCTATTGGGTTTGGCACTGATCATCGCGGGCGCCCTGCTGTCGCAGCGCGTGTTTTATAACCCACCGCCGGTGCCTGAGATGAGCCCGGGCACCACGCGCCTGGAGCCGCCGCGCGTCTTGCAGGACTTCGCCGCGCTCGATCATCGGGGTCGCACCTTCACGCTGGCGCAATTACGCGATCACTGGACGTTCATGTTCTTCGGCTACACCCATTGCCCGGATATCTGCCCGACGACGTTGAGCACCTTGAACGCCGTGGCGCGCAAAATAGCCGCGCTGCCGAACACGCCGCCGACACCGCAGTATGTCTTCGTCTCCATCGATCCCGAACGCGACACACCGGAACTGCTCGCCAAGTTCGTGCCCTATTTCAACCCCGACTTCATCGGCGTTACCGGCACGCCCGCCGCCATCGACGCGCTGGCCAAGCAACTGAGCGTGCTCTACCTCAAAGTGGAATCGGAGCGCCCCGATGGCTATCTGATGGATCACAGCGCGGCATTGTTGCTGATCGATCCACAGGGACGTTTGCACGCCTTGATGTCGCCGCCCTTCGATACGAACCTGATGGCGCAGGATTTCCAGAAACTGTCCCACTATTACGAGGCCATCCAATGAACCGTCACACACGTTTCGCCCTTGCATTGAGTCTGCTCGGCAGTATCTGGACTGCCGCGGTCCAGGCCCAAGACCTGAAGGTATCCGATGCCTGGGTGCGCGAGGCACCGCCGACCAGCGCGGTCAACGCCGCCTATATGCAAATCGCCAACCCGGGCGCAAAAGATATTGCCATTACCGGCACGAGCAGTCCGCAATTTGAAACGGTAGAAATCCACCGCACGGAAATCGTCGATGGCATGGCGCGTATGCTGCCGCAGGAACGGCTGGTTGTGCCGGCGGGTGGCAGCGTCACGCTGGCGCCCAACGGCCTGCACCTGATGCTCATCCAGGCCAAGCAACCGCTACATGCGGGCGATCATGTCGAGATCAACCTGGAAATCGAGGCCGGCGCGGCGTTGAAGATCGATGCCGAGGTGCGTCCCGACATGAGTGATGGCATTGAAGGCATGGATCACAGCCAGCATATGCAGCACATGCAACACTGATACGCGATGCCGAATCTTGATAAGCCCGGCCTGGGCGATTATCTGATCAACAATGGGCTCGACTATGTGCGCGCCTGGCCACAGTATTTGTTGCCGCACCACGCCTTGTCGCGTCTGGTGCTCATCGCCACGCGCTGCAAAACGCGCTGGTGGAAGCAAGCATTGATCGACGCGTTCCGCCGCCGGTTTGCTATCGACCTGAACGATGCGCAGCAGCCCGATGCACGCGCCTTCCCCAGCTTCAATGCGTTCTTCACGCGTGCGTTGCGCGCGGAAACCCGCCCGCTCGCAGCGACGGCGGGCAGCATCGCCTGTCCTGTCGACGGCCGCGTCAGTCAGGCCGGAAGCATCGCGGGCGATCGCATCTTCCAGGCCAAGGGGCGCGATTACAGTTTGCAGGAATTGCTCGGCGGCGATGCGGATCTGGCCGCAAGATTTGCGGGTGGAAATTTCGCGACGCTGTATCTGTCACCGCGCGATTACCACCGTATACATATGCCACTCGGCGGTCGGCTCAGCCAGACTGTGTATGTGCCCGGCCGTTTGTTCAGTGTGGCGCCACACACCGTGAACACCGTGCCGCGGGTGTTCGCCCGCAATGAGCGTCTGGTGGCTGTGTTCGAGACCGAGGCCGGTCCGATGGCGATGGTGCTGGTGGGCGCGCTGTTCGTCGCCTGCATCGAAACGGTCTGGGCCGGCGTGGTCACGCCGCCACACGGTTACCGCATCCGCCACACCGATTTCGCCAACCTGCCGCCCGTGCAACTGGAGCGCGGCGCCGAAATGGGCCGCTTCAATATGGGTTCGACGGTGATCCTGTTGTTCGGTCCACAGCGCATGCACTGGGAGGCGCCTCTGACCGCCGGCCAGCCGGTGCGCATGGGCGAAGCCATCGGCCGGCTGGCCTAGGGCCCCGGTTTTCCCCGGCACGCGCCGACAATCTCTGGTATCCTTCGCGACCGATTCAGCGCCACCTTCCGGATCCGGCCCATGCATCCCATGCTCAACATAGCCACGCGCGCCGCACGCGCCGCGGGCGACCTGATAATTCGGCACGTCGACCGCCTGGATACCCTGTCGGTCACCAGCAAGGACCTCAACGATTTCGTTTCCGAGGTCGACCAGCAGGCCGAGGATGTCATCATCCGCACCCTGCGCAAGGCCTACCCGCACCACAGCATCCTCGCCGAGGAATCCGGTGCGCACGAGGGCAACGATTTCCAATGGGTCATCGATCCGCTCGACGGCACCACCAATTTCCTGCACGGCTTCCCGCAGTTCGCCGTCTCCATCGCCCTGCTGCACAAGGGCCGCCTGGAGCAGGGCGTGGTCTACGATCCCATGCGCCAGGAACTGTTCACCGCCACCCGCGGTGCCGGGGCCATGCTCAACAACCGCCGCCTGCGGGTCAGCTCGCGTACGGGCCTGACTGGCGCCCTGCTCGGTACCGGCTTTCCCTACAACAACCACACGCACCTCGACGCCTATCTGGCCATGCTCAAGGATCTGATCGTGGAGACCGCCGGCATACGCCGTCCGGGCTCGGCGGCATTGGATCTCGCCTATGTGGCGGCCGGGCGTCTGGATGGATTCTGGGAGATCGGCTTGAAGCCCTGGGATCTGGCCGCCGGCGCGCTGCTGGTCCAAGAAGCCGGCGGCATCGTCGGCGACCTCACCGGCGGTCCGAGTTTTATAAAGAACGGTAATATCGTCGCCGGCAACGCCAAGATTTTCGCGGCTATCATCAAGACCATCCGCCCGCACCTGCCAGCCGAATTGGGTGGCCTGATCGACTCAAGTTCAGCCCCGTCCGACCCGACATAGAGGGTGTCAGGCAACCGTGCCCGACACCCCCGCCGGGGCCACTTTCGGGAACGCGACTCGCATGGCCATCTCGCACCGCTACCACACCGACCGCGCCAAACTCGCCCTGGAACTCACTATGCGCGACGCCCTGGCCGGACTGGAAGAATTGGCGAATCTCGATGTGTATTGGTTCAATGCCGACTGTCTGGAAATCCTGAGCATCGAGCCGCCACGCCCGGAAACCTGCTCGACCGCACCGACACATGCCCGGGTATGCGCCGCGATCCTGAACTTCCCCGAGAAGCAGCGCCGCACGGGCTAGCCACTTGCCTGGACAGGCATTATCACCACGCAGCGCAGGTGCGTTTCCCTTCCTCACTATTTGTGTTATACACATTCTTAGTC
>JACRMO010000049.1 GCA_016214925.1 Gammaproteobacteria bacterium | reverse complement strand
GTAAGGCGCAAAAAATGGGGTCAGAGACGAATTCCTCCGCCACAGATCAAGGTTAACCGCAGGCAGTACTGTGTCGTCTCTGACCCCATTTTTTTGGACTCTGACCCCATTTTTTGCGATCATCGGCCCTCTGTCACAGGCACAAAGAAGCACAATCATGGACCAGAACGAACTCAAGAAAATGGTCGCCGAGGCGGCCCTGGAATACGTCGAAGCGGGCACCATCATCGGCGTCGGCACCGGCTCGACGGCGAACATGTTCATCGACGCACTGGCGCGCATCAAAGGCAAGATCGACGGCACCGTGGCCAGTTCCGTGGCCAGCGCCGAGCGCCTGCGTGGTCACGGCATCCCGGTGCTGGATCTCAATGCGGCCGGCGAATTGTCGGTATACGTAGACGGCGCCGACGAATCCACCAAACACCTGCACCTCATCAAAGGCGGCGGCGGCGCTCTCACCCGCGAGAAAATCGTCGCCGGCGCGGCACGCAAGTTCGTCTGCATCGCCGACGAATCCAAACTGGTCGACGTGCTCGGCGCCTTCCTGCTGCCCATCGAAGTGATCCCGATGGCGCGCAGCTTCGTCGCCCGCGAGTTGGTCAAGCGCGGCGGCACACCGGTACTGCGCGAGGGTTTCACCACCGACAACGGCAACATCATCCTGGACATCCATAATCTCAAGATCATGGACCCGGTGAAGTTGGAAGCCGAGCTGAACAACATCCCCGGCGTGGTCACCGTCGGCATCTTTGCTATACGGCCGGCGGATGTGCTGCTGTTGGGGACCAAGGACCAAAGCGCGCAAAGAACCCTAAGTAGAAGCAATTATCGTCTTGGCGCTCTTTGCGCGCTTTGGTGTGAATAAACGAGTTACAGCAGCACCCGCTCCACCCCACCATTCTTCACCCGCTCAATAAAATCCTTCTGCCATTGACCACCGAGCAGGCGGTTGGCGAGTTCCACCACGATGTAATCCGTCTCCAGGCCGGTATCGTCGGCATAGCGCGACAGGCCTTGCTGACAGGCCGGGCAACTGGTGAGCATCTTCACATTGCCGGCGACAGCGCGATCGGCGCCGGTCAGACTCTGGATGCCTTGCTGCAATTCTTCCTGTTTGCGAAAACGAATCTGCGTGGAGATGTCCGGGCGCGACACGGCCAGTGTGCCCGCTTCGCCGCAACAGCGATCGGACAACTGCACCGGCTGACCAAGCAGCTTGGCGGCGACACCGGTCGGTGCATAGGTCTTCATCGGCGTGTGGCAGGGGTCGTGATACAGATACTGCACACCGTTCACACCTTGCGTGCTAACGCCCTTCTCCATCAGATATTCGTGGATGTCGAGCAGGCGGCAGCCGGGGAAGATCTTGTCGAACTCGTAGTTCATGAGCTGATCCATGCAGGTGCCGCAGGACACGATCACGGTCTTGATGTCCATGTAGTTCAGCGTATTCGCCACGCGGTGGAACAGCACCCGGTTGTCGGTGCTCATCTTGCGACCGCGCTCGGCGTCGCCGCCGGAGGTCTGCGGATAACCGCAGCACAGATAACCCGGTGGCAGCACGGTCTGCGCGCCGACTTCGTAGAGCATGGCCAGCGTCGCCAACCCGATCTGACTGAACAGGCGCTCCGAACCGCAGCCGGGGAAATAGAACACGGCATCCGATTCGTCCGTGACCTTGGCCGGGTCGCGCAGGATCGGCACCAGCTTGCTGTCCTCTACACCGAGCAAGGCGCGCATGGTTTGCGTCGGCAAGCCGCCCGGCATCGGCTTTTTCACGAAGTTGATGACTTGCGACGGTATCGTCATTGCACCGGTGGTTGCATGCGGAACCTTGCCATTGCCGGGCAATAACCGCTTGGCGAACTGATACGCCAGACGCTGGCTCTTGTAGCCCCACTCGATCATCGCCTTGCGCATGAGTTTGATCGTGCGCGGGTCGGTGATGTTGAGGAAGGCCATCGCCGCCCAGGTCGCGGGGCTGGAACGCTTCTGTCCACGTTCGCGCAGGATGTGGCGCATGCGCATGGAGACATCGCCGAAGTCGATATTCACCGGGCAGGGATTGAGACACTTGTGGCAGACGGTGCAATGATCGGCCACATCGTTCATCTCGTCGAAGTGGCGGATGGAGATACCGCGCCGGGTCTGTTCCTCGTAGAGGAAGGCCTCGATGATTAAACCAGTGGCGAGAATCTTGTTGCGCGGCGAATACAGCAGATTCGCGCGCGGGATATGCGTGTTGCACACCGGTTTGCACTTGCCGCAGCGCAGGCAGTTGCGGATGTCGTCGTTGAGTTCGCCCAGTTCGCTTTCTTCGAGCAGCAGCGCTTCCTGTAGGCATTCTCCAGGCCGGAACCGGCCAGCAGCTTGCCGGCATTGAAGCGGTTGTCGGGATCGACTTTGCGCTTGTAGGCCGCGAAGGCCGCGACCACGGCCGGATCGAGATACTGAATCTTGGTGATGCCGATGCCGTGCTCGCCGGAAATCACCCCACCCAGCGCGGTCGCCAAGGCCATCACCCGATCGACGATGCGCTCGGCCTCGTGCAGCATCGGATAATCGTTGGAGTTGACCGGAATATTGGTATGCACGTTACCGTCGCCGGCGTGCATGTGCGTGGCGACGAACAGACGGCTGGAGCGGATGCGTTTGTGGATCGCATCCAGCTGCGCGGTCACGCCGTCCCATTCGCGACCGGAGAAGATCTCCTTGAGCGGACGCTCGACTTCACCGCGATAGGAAATGCGCAACTCGCGTTTAAGCAACAGTGACAGCAAGGTTTCGCCCGCTTGCAGGCGCGCGCGCAGTTCTCCAGGCAGCAGTGCAGCATGCGTGGCCGCGGGGTGATCGAGATTCTCCAGCAGCGTGCGCCAGCGCTCGGCGACGGCACGCAGATGGTAACGCGCGGCCTCGGTCTTGGCGGCGACGATGGCGTGGTTCTCGGTGCTGTCTTCGTAGTCGGTGCCGGTGCGCAGTTCGTGCAGATCGCCACCGAGATAATCGAGCACGGCGTCGATCATCGCCAGCTTGTTGCGCGTGGAATGTTCGATGTTGATGCGCTCGATGCCTTCCTCGTATTCGGCGAGACGCTCCAGCGGGATCACCACGTCTTCGTTGATCTTGAAGGCGTTGGTGTGCGCGGCGATGGCAGCGGTGCGGGCGCGATCCAGCCAGAAGCGGCGGCGCGCTTCGGGGCTGACGGCAATGAAGCCCTCGGCGCTGCGCGCGTTGGCCATGCGCACCACGACGGAACTCGCGTCGGCCACGGCGTCTTCGTTGTCACCGGCGATGTCGATCAACAGCACCATTTTCGGCAGCTCGCGCCGCGGGGCTTTGGTGCTGTAGTTCACGGCCTTGATGTAACGCTCGTCGAGGTGTTCCAGGCCCGAGAGCAATACATCGTCGCGCGCATCCAGATAATCCTTGGTCTCGACGATGGCCGGCACAGCGCGATGCAGATCGCTGCCGAAAAATTCCAGACACAGCGTGCGCGTAAACTTCGGCATGCGGTGCAGCACGAACACCGCCGAAGTGATCAGACCGTCGCAGCCTTCCTTCTGAATGCCGGGCAGACCACCGAGAAATTTGTCAGTGACGTCCTTGCCCAGACCCTGCTTGCGCAACGCGGCGCCGGGCAGTTGCAACAGCTCGGGCTCGCCGATGCGCGTGCGGCCGTCGGGCGCGAAGCGGGTGATGCGGAAACTCACCGTCGGCTGATCGTGAATCTTGCTCAAGTTGTGGTTGAGGCGTTCGACCTCCAGCCATTGCGCATTGGGCGTAACCATCCGCCAGGACACCAGATTGTCCAACGTCGTACCCCACAGCACGGCCTTCTTGCCACCGGCATTCATAGAGACGTTGCCGCCAATGGTCGAGGCGTCCTGCGAAGTCGGAT
>JACRMO010000198.1 GCA_016214925.1 Gammaproteobacteria bacterium | reverse complement strand
CTTTGGATCCATGCAATGTCCCAACAGGCATGAATGACACGAATATCACCAAGATCCAACCACAGTGGCAAGGTCTTGAACCAGGCGATCACGTCAGCATGTGCGTTCACATCATCGGCATAACAATCGAGGAACGCTTGATGCTGTCGAGAATTTTTGTTTGTGTGTGGCCTCAGGTGCTCACCCGTCGCCGGGTCTTTTTCATGGTAGGCAATGGCGTTGAACTCATGATTGCCCATCACTGCCAATGCCGCGCCAGATGCCACCATTGGGCGAACGATGTCCAAAACCTCCCGCTGTCCAGGGCCACGATCGATAAAATCCCCAAGGAATATGACCTGTCTTGATGGATGGCAATAACCTGCCGAAGTGTTCTGGTAGCCAAGGTTTTCGAGCAGGCCCCTCAAGCTCTGATGGCAACCGTGGATATCACCGATGATGTCGTATTTCATGTCAAACGTCGGCTGCAACCACTTGTTAGCCCCGAGTCAGAAGAACCTAAGGCTGGAATACAGATCATTGATTGCTGCACTTGCTTGCTCATTCATGGCGCCGTCGAAATAGTTGAGAGTCAGCTTCATCATCCGATTTTTATGAATGCCAACCATTGAATTGTCATGCGAGATCGTGCCGGGCATTTCGACGACCGCGGAAAACTGGAGTACATCGAGGCCCCCGATCATAGAGAGTCCAATCCTTCCAATCGAGATGGTGAAGCCGGACTGCAGTGGGATCGCTCTACGTATCAGGGAGTCAGCAAAGTCTTTCTGAGCGGCTTCGGTACTCAGCGTGGCTAGAAAGTCTTTGTTGCTGCGATAAGTGGCGTCAGCCGGCAGCTCCGGACCGTAGTCGAGCTGCACTTGAAATTGGGCACCACAACTGTAACAAGTAAAAACATCTCCCGCCGGGGTGGTGTTATGTTGCCAACCCTTGTGATTGATGGAGTAGTAGTCAGGCTTGACGAAAACGTCGCCTGCCGAGGCGGGCTGGGTCTGCACCGATTGGGAGGGCCACGGCTGAGAAACACTTTCAAACAACTGAGTTGGCCAGCGCATCCAGCCCGGGAATCCTATAGCACGGTAAAAGACAAGCCAGATCAGGGTCACGGCGACAAACGCCAAAACGGAGACCGAGCCGCTCGCCCATTCGTGCCACTTGTGCCCTCTCAGAAATGCGAAGGTGCCGAGGCCCGCTGCAAAGGTCGCGACGAGGGCAATGAGGTTGAGCGCCCCGAGCATGCTGTCGATCATGGTTGCACTCCGAAGGGGCTAACGGTTGAACTCCGCCGACGACGTAGGAGCGCCAGCGACGGAGGCGGTCGGCAGGAGTGAGTGGTTAGAGTTCATTTCTACTGGGGCACCGTTGGTATTTTGTGTCGTTCGAAAATATCTCGATACATGCTTTTTTCTTCTCCAACCGGCCGGAACATAACATCGCTCGGGCTGTGTATCCAAAGACGGACGGTGTCGGCCATAGCATCTAGACCATCAACGAAACTGTTATTGAAATGCTTTCCTGTCATTTTTTCTATTTTTGCGGAGTTAAGGGCAACGCTAACTAGCTCAGATAGACATTCGTCACTAACTATGTCTCTACCAATACCCATTTTCTCCAATCCTTTTCTGAGATAAGCATTCCCCGTCTTTTCCGCAGGAAGCGAGAAGCCCAAAATGGCCTTAAACAGGAACCAAACGACTGCTATGCCTAGTAAAGCCCCAATAATCCAAACAGCGTCAGACATCTCTTTTGCCCTTCATGAATTCTGACAGTGTATTAAGCGGATTACGCAGTATTGGTAATACCGTGTAATCCGCCGGCCCGGTTCTCATCCACGACGATCAGCGCACCGGAGGCTAATTCAGACTCGAACTGACGCAGTGCTCCTGCCAGCAGGGTCTGGAATCGTTCGGAGAGGATATCCTGAGTACGGATTTGAATGACACTCGGAGCCTGCGCATTCGTGGCGGCGAGAATGGCGCCAAAATCGAGGTCGTGGGTTAAGACAACGTAGCCATGCTCTCTGGCGTAGGCCATCAATTCGCTATCCGGGGCGGCTGCATGGCCGACCGTGGACCAATGAATTGCCTCCCATCCATGATCCTGCAATACCCCGCACCAGCCGGGCGAGATGTTCATGTCCACCAGGATTTTCACGCGTGTGTCAGCGCCGCTTCAACCTCTTCCGCGCGCCACGCCGCATACGCGAGTGCCGCACGCAGATCTTCACGCACGAGATAGGGATAGGCGTTCAGTATCTCGTCTTCCGTGCGACCTGCGGCCAACATGCCGACAACCGTGCCGACCGTGACACGCAGGCCGCGGATGCAGGGTTTGCCGCCCATGACAGCCGGGTCGAGGGTGATACGCTCGGAAATGTTCATGGTGGTTCCCCGTAATTCAAGTTGGATCAAGATACGCTTGGCATCCTGTCGATTCAAGCAAGGGCCGCAGGATGGGGGAGGCGCATTTCTCCGAGACCCATCATGATGCGTGCGGCCGCAGGCGATGGGTTGCGCTGCGCTCCACCCATCCTACGTTGTCTTTTCCAGCCGCTTCTTCAGCGTCTTGCTGAGGGCGCGTCCCGCTGCCGTCATGCCAAAGGCGGCGGTCACGAAGGTGATCGAGCCGTAACCGAAACGGCAGTCCAGATGCACGCCGTGGATGCCGGGTTTTTCGTGGCTGACCGTGCCGTCGGCCTTTGGATAGACCGGCTGCTGGCTGGAGAACACGCATTCGACGCCGAAGTAACGTTGGGTATTACGCGGGAAGTTGTGACTGTCTCGCAGCGCGGCGCGCACTTTGGCGGCGAGTGCGTCGTTGTAGGTGCGGCTGAGATCCTTGATCTGAATCAGTGTGGGATCGGTCAGACGGCCGGCGCCGCCGGGGGTGATGATGGGGAGCTTGTTGCGTCGGCAGTAGTAGATCATTGCTGCCTTGAATTTGATGCTGTCGATGGCGTCGATGACGTAATCGTAGCCGTGTGCCTTATCGAAATGCGTGGCCAGATTATCGGCGGTGATGAAATCGTCGATCTGCCGGCAGTCGCATTCGGGGTTGATCTGGGCGATGCGTTCGGCCATGACTTGAATCTTCTTCTGGCCGACGGTGTCGCTGCGCGCCTGCAATTGCCGATTGACGTTGCTCAACGCGACTTCGTCGTAGTCGATCAGCGTGATGCGGCCGACACCGCTGCGCGCCAAGGCTTCCACGGCCCAGGAACCGACGCCGCCGATGCCGACGACGCAGAAGTGCAACTGCGGGAGCAGGGCGTAGGCACGGTCGCCATACAGACGCTGGATGGCGGCGAAGCGCTGATCGTAGTCGGACGTCGTCATTAACTTCCACCCAAATGCGCGCACACGCGCGCACCGCCCAAGCTCTCGCTGTGTTCGATGTCGATGCGCCCGCCATAGGCCGAGGCGATATCGCGTGCGACGGCCAGTCCGATGCCTTGACCGGGTACGCTGCTGTCGACGCGCACGCCGCGGCCGAGCACGGCGGCACGTTTTTCCGGCGCGATGCCGGGGCCGTCGTCTTCGATGCACACCACCAGTTCCTGGCCGTCCCCGACATCGTGCAGATGCGCCGTTGCCGTCACGCGCGCCGCGGCCCATTTGCAGGCGTTGTCCAACAGATTGCCGCAGAGTTCCATCAGGTCCGCCTCGTCGCCGCGGAACTGGAGCGCGCTGTCCGCGTTCAGTGTCAGGGTCAGATGGCGATCCGCGTAGACTTTTTCGAGACTGTTGAAAATGCGTTGCAGCAAGGTCGCGATGGCGACCGGTGCCATCAACGTGGTGCGTCCGGAGGTGGCGGCGCGCTGCAATTGATAATCGACGATCTGACTCATGCGTTCGGTCTGTTCGCGCACCAACTGTTCCAAGTCGGCACCCTGTGTGGGTTGCGGGCCGGCACCGCGCAATACGGCCAACGGGGTCTTGAGGCTGTGGGCGAGATCGGCCAATGCATCGCGGTAACGGCTGAGGCGACCGCGTTCGGTCTTGAGCAGGGCGTTCAGGTTGTCGGTGAGGCCGCGCAATTCGCGCGGATAGTCGCCGCTCAACAGTTCGCGTTCGCCGCCCTCGACGGCGGCGAGATCGCGTTCCACGCGCCGCAACGGGCTCAAGCCCCAGCGCAGCACCAGTCCCTGCGCGATCAGCACGCCGATGGCCAGCACCGCGAACCAGACGAACAAGCTCTGGCGGAATTGCGCGACCTGAGCCAGATAGACTTCGGGGTCTTCACTGACACTAAAGGTGAAATTCACGCTGCGTTTGCCGAGATCCCAACTGTTGCCGAAGGCGAGTACGAACAGATTGTGCATCTCCGCGGTTTGCTGGCGGGTGAACAACCATTCGCCCGGTTGCATCTGCGGCGGCGACGGCAAGGTCTGACCGAGCTGCGACGGCGATTGCCAGGCCACGGTGCGATCCGCGCGGACGATTTGTGCGTACAGACCGGAGCCGGGACGCGTGAAACGTTCCTCGGGCAGGCTCTCGGGCATGGTGAGATTGCCGCGACGATC
Organism: Gammaproteobacteria bacterium; assembly: GCA_016214925.1. Lineage (GTDB taxonomy): Bacteria > Pseudomonadota > Gammaproteobacteria > Thiohalobacterales > Thiohalobacteraceae > JAHJQQ01. The sequence continues at coordinate 3,783 of JACRMO010000198.1, read as the reverse complement.
CAGATTGGCCGCGGCCAGCAGTCCGTAGATATGTGCTTGCAGACGTTCGCGCACGGCGGTTTCCGCCGAGTCGCTGAAGGCGCGATCCAAGGCCCAGCCGGTCAAGCCGAGAAAGGCCGCCAACACCAGGCTGGCGGCAAGACCGAGACGGGCGTTTAGCGAATGCATTCAGTGCCCGCGCGGCAGCGCGAAGCGATAACCGCGACCGCGCACGGTTTCGATCGGGTTGAGACGATTTTCCGGATCGAGTTTGCGGCGCAGCCGGCCAATGAACACCTCGATGGTGTTGCTGTCGCGGTCGAAATCCTGTTCGTAGAGATGTTCGGTCAGATCGGTTTTGGAAATGACCTCGCCGCTGTGCAGCATCAAATGTTCGAGCACTTTGTATTCGTAGGTCGTCAATTCAATCGACTGACTGGCGACCTGCACGCTCTGTGCATTGGTATCCATCACGATCGGGCCGCATTGCAGCGTCGACTGGGTCCAGCCGGAGGCGCGTCGCACCAGTGCGCGCAGCCGTGCCAGCAGTTCTTCCACCTCGAACGGTTTGACTAGGTAATCGTCGGCGCCGGCCTCCAGGCCCTCGACCTTGTCCTGCCAGCGGCCGCGCGCGGTGAGGATCAGGATCGGGAAATCCTTGCCGGCGGCACGCAGGCCGCGGATGACGTCTATACCCGAGAGTTTCGGCAGGCCGAGATCGATCACGGCGATGTCGATGGGATATTCGCGGCCGGCATACAGGCCTTCCTCACCGTCGGCGGCGGTATCCACGACATGCCCTTCCGCCTTCAGGCGTATGCGCAGTTGTTCGCGCAGGAGAGTCTCGTCTTCAATGATAAGTACGCGCATGTGGGATCGTCGGTCCGCTTACTGGGCGTCGAGAAACAGCACTTTGACCCGGCCGTTGGGTGTGAGCACTTTGACGCGGTAGAAAAGCTGGCCACCGTCGTCGATGGGCTCGGCCGACAATACGCGGCCGCCGGTGCGGCGCTCGGCCTCGGCGACGGCTTCGGAGAGATTCATGCCGCGCGGCGCGTAGCGGGGCGCAGACTCGTAGCGGGGCGCGGGGGCATAGCCACGGTCGTAGCCGCGGTTGTCGTAACCATTGTCATAGCGCGGTTGCGGGGCGTAGCGGCGATCGTCTTGCGGTGCGTAGCGCCGCCCGTTGTCTTGTTGATCGCGTTGTTGATTGCCATTACGCGTATCGCGCGGCGCCGTGTTTTGTTGCAGGTGGCCGCGCTGCGGGGCGACGCGCTCCGTCCGCTGACGTTCGCTGTCCTCGTCTTGCTGTTTTTTGGCCTGGGCGACAGGCAGTGTGAGCAGCAGCCCGCACAGTAACCATGCCTGTCGTTTCCAAGTCCAGTGTTTCATGAGTCGCTCAGATGACCGAGTGTCCAATTGAATGCCGGGGCCGATGTTACGGGCCGGGGCGTGGCCTGCCAAGCCTTACCAGGCCGGTTGCACCGATACCTGTACGCGAATGCGCTCGCCCGGGTCGTGCGGCATGCGGGTTTCGTAGTCTTCGCCTTGGTAACGGTAGAAAACACGGTAGCCTTCCACGCGCTGTTCTTCCCGGTAATCGTCGACCTGACGGCAGCGGGTTTCCTGTTCGGTGCGGTAGCCGTCGGGTGTGCGGTGTTGCTCGCCGATGTCGCGGCCGACCGAACCACCCAATACCGTACCGGCCACGGTGGCCGCGTCTTTGCCATGACCTTTACCCATGGTGTGCCCGACCACGCCGCCAATGATGCCGCCGAGGATCATCGGCGTGGCGGATTTATAGCCGCTCTCATACACCGGCACCTCTTCGTTCCAGCATTCCTCGCGGGGCGTGCGAATGCGCACCTCGCGCGTGATCGGCTCGACGCGCGTGACTTCCGCGTAATCGAAATGGCTGCCGCCCTCGCGTGGGTAGCCCGGCTCGGCCGACACCGGCAGATGGGCCGTCAGCGCGGCAAGGGCCAACGCGCAAGCAAGATGGTGGGCATTCATGGAACGGTCTCCTGTTTGTCTGCACCCCAGCTTCCTTCCGGATGCCGGGTCTCGGGGCACGGAGTGATTGCGTGCAGGGTCAGGATAGGCGTGCCTGGCTGAATGCGGCCTGAACATCCCGCGATCACCCGGACACGGTTGTTCAGGCTATGTTCAGGGCACGGCGCCTATGCTGAAGGCGAACATTCCCCATTGCAGGCATCAAGACAAGACGAGGAGATGTGTCATGAATGGATCGACAAGCATCCGCACGGTGTTGGCGTTGTGCGTGCTGGCCGCGAGCTTGGCGCTACCGATGAGCGGGCAGGCGCGCGATCGTCACGGTTCACCGGGATCGTATGGTGGTCACTCGGGCTATTCCGACCGCCATGCCTATTCAGGACGGCACCGGGGGTATGCGCCGCGTGGCTATGGTTATTATGCGCCGCGCTGTCCCACGCCGTACTACCGACCCTACACGCGCATCTATTACGAACCGCGTTATTACGAACCGCGCTATTACGCGCCGAGCTATTACGGCGGCAGCGGTTGGGATATCGATTTGAGCTATCACTTCAGCGATCGCTGGTGAGTGTGTACCGGCGACTGTCATTGCGGGATGCTCTGATCGATTGGGAGTGCGCCATGCCCGCGTGCGCGGGCATGGCCTGAATCAGCGTTTTCTTAAAGCATGCGCTTGAGCACATCGGCCTCGGGGCGGTCGAACAGGCGATGCTTGATGGCGCCGGCAACATGCAGTGCAACCAGGCCGAGCATGGTGAATGCCAGAATTTCGTGCAGTTCGCCTGCGATGTCCTTGCCTTCTTCGCTGGGCGCGAAGAGTACCGGCATTTCGAATACGCCAAACAGCAGGATCGATTTGTCGGCGAAATTGCTCAAGGCATAGCCGGCCATGGGTGTGGCGATCATCAGTAGATACAGACTGGCCTTGACCAATAGCGTCAGTTTGACTTCCCAGGGTTTCAGCAGGGCGGGTAGCGCTGGAGGCTTGTTGATCAGATTCCAGGCGATGCGCACGAAGATCAGAAACAGCGCCAGAACACCGAAGGTTTTATGCAGGGTGTAGATTTGCAAGCGGTTGGGCGCGTCATCGGGTAAATCACTCATATAAATGCCCACCGCGATGAGTCCCAGGATCATCAATGCCATCAGCCAGTGCAGTGCGCGTGCGAAGGCAGTGTAACGTTCGGTGGAAAATCTATTCATGGGTAGCTCCGGATGAGGTCAGAGAATGGCGCCGACTATAGCGCACGCGTTGGCGATGTCCACTGCGGGCCGGCGGCCGCCTTTACGCGCCTATGTGCTTACGCGATGGCCGTCGCGGCGTGGATGTTGCGCCGCCACTTAGCGGCGTCATCAGCTGTCGGGAGTATTCACTGGCACAGACACCGAAGGCGACCGAGACATTGAGGCTTTCGACGCTGCCGCTGCCGGGAATACGGAGCACCTGCTGGGCCATGTCGAATAAGGTTCCGGAAACGCCGACCTGTTCGGCGCCCATGATAAGCAGCGTGCGCGCTGCGAACGGGTGTTGATACAGGGAGCCGCCGCGGCCGCCGGCGGTGGCGACCAATTGAAAGCCCAGTTCCTGCATTTGGTGCAGTTGCCGGGCCGGCTGGCGCAGCAATACCAGCGCGACTTGTTCCGCGCCGCCTTCGGCATCGGCACGCGGGTCGCGTTCGCGATCGTGATGCGCCGCCTGGCCGGCGCGTTCGGCGACGTCGCCACGGGGCGGTCATGACCATCACAACGAATCTCGATCGGCTGCGATCGAAAGTGGGAGAAGCGATG
>JACRMO010000202.1 GCA_016214925.1 Gammaproteobacteria bacterium | reverse complement strand
TGGCCTCGACCGACACGGGAATGCCTTTGTCTGTCATCTCAGTAATCCATGTACCGGCAACGATGCGGTTGTCCGCCGGCAGTGTCGCGCTCCAGGTGAGATTCAGATCGCGGTGCAGGGCGTTGTTGTCCTGCGCCTCTTTGGTCACCGCTCGACGCACCGGCGTGGCGTTGATGGCAGCCAGCCGTCCGCGCACCACGGGATACACGGGCGCGCTATGAATGCCCTCGTGCGCGAGAAATCCGCTGAACGCCGCGCGCACCTCGGGCAGAATGTTGATGGCGAATTGATTGGGCGCGTTGTCCGGCAGTTGCGTCTGCCAGCTTTCCAGCAGATCGGTGCGCAGCAGCGCGGTCAGGCTCATGGCCAGGATCACCAAGCCGAAGGCGGCGATCTGGCCGACGCTGGACGCGCCGCGTCGCCACAGACTGTTAACGCCAAAACGCCAGGTCGTGCCTGTGCCCTGATGCAGCCGGCGTATCTGATGTATTTGGCGCACAGCACGCAACAACAGCAGCGCCAAGCCGAGCAACAGCAGCACGCTCGCCGCCGCGCCGCCGGCGATGAACAGCGTGAGTTGCGCATCGTCCGTATAGCGCCACATCAACGCGAACAGCGTGAGCAATGCGAGACCATAGACCAGCCGGGCGCGCGGCGGCAGCGGCGCGAGATCGCGGCGCAGTACGCGCAACGGTGGAACTTGCCGCAAGCGCAATACCGGCGGCAGCGCGAATCCCGCGAGCGTGACTAAACCCGTGGCCATGCCGAGCAGCAACGGCCACGGTCCCGCTTGCGGTGGTGTCAGCGGTAGCAGCCCGGCGAGCAGTTGCACCAATCCCAGTTGCGCCAGCCAGCCGAAGGCCGCGCCGACCGCGCTGCCAGCGAGTCCCAACAGCAACATCTGCCACAGATACAACGCAACGATGTCGCGCTGCACCGCGCCGAGACAACGCAGCATGGCGCTGATGTCGTAATGACGCAGACTGTAGCGGCGCGCGGCCATCGCCACCGCGACGCCGGCCAAGCCGATTGCCACCAGCGATGCCAAACCCAGATAACGTTCCGCCTTGTCCAGCGCATTGCCGATGGTGGGGCGCCCGGTGCGTGCGTCGATCAGGCGGTCCTGTTCGGCGAGTTGTGGCTCCAACCACTGCCGAAACCCGGCGATGCGTTCGGCCTCGCCAGCGAACAGTGCGCGATAACTCACGCGACTGCCCGGTTGGATGAGCTGCGTGCGCGGTAGATCGTCGAGATGCATGAGTACGCGCGGCGAGAGATTGAGAATGTCGCCGCCGCGGCTGGGCTCGAAGCCGAGCACCTGCGCGATGCGGAAATCGGCCTCGCCGAGGCGCAGACTGTCACCGAGCTGTAACTTGAGTATCGCGAACAGTCGCGCTTCGATCCACAGCGTGCCCGGCGCGGGCATGTGCGTCGCGGGACGTTCGACGCCATAAGGTTCGGCCGCGACGCGCACGGCGCCGCGTAACGGGTAGTCATCGCCGACGGCCTTGACGCCGACCAGCTGCAGACCGCTGGCGGCGACCGCCATGCTCGCAAACTCGACCGCGCCGGTGCTGCGCAGACCGCGCGTGTCAGCCTGCGCGAGCCACGCGGCGGGAATCGGCCGCGAACTTTCCACCACCAGATCCGCGCCGAGTAATTCGCCGGTCTGGTCGGCGAAGGCGAGTTTGAGGCGTTCCGAGAAGGCAGTGATCGCTGTGGTGGTGGCTGCGGCGATGGCGAGCGCGAACAATAGCGCCTGGATCTCGCCGGCGCGCCAATCGCGTCCGAGCAGGCGTACGGCCAAGGCCGGCGTGCGCCTCACGCGATGTTCTCCAGGCAACGGCCGGCGTCGAGGTGCAGATGCCGGGTGCAGCGTTGCGCCAGTTCGACATCGTGTGTGACCAGCACCAGCGTGGTGTGTTGCGCCTGATTCAATTCGAACAGCAGGTAGCTGACGCGGCGTGTGTTCGAGACGCGGGCCCAGGCCGACCCGCTCCAGCCAGTCGCGCGCGTGTGCCTGCGCATCGCGTGCACCCGCCAGTTCCAGCGGCAGCATCACGTTCTCCAATGCGGTGAGACTCGGCAGTAATTGGAACGACTGAAACACGAAACCCATATGCGCGGCGCGCAGGCGGGCGCGGCCGTCCTCGTCCAATGCGCTCAGACAGGTCTGCTCCAGCCAGACTTCGCCACTGCTCGGTATATCGAGTCCGGCGAGCAGACCCAACAGCGTGGATTTGCCCGAGCCCGAGGCACCGACAATGGCCAGACTGTCGCCACGGTTGATCTCGATCTCGATATTGTCCAGGATCGTCAGCGTGCCGGCCTGCGTCGGGACGGTCTTGCCGAGGTGTTGCGTGCATATGAGCGGGTTCTGTTGTCGATTCATTCTCTGCACCCTGTTGGGTTGGCTGCCGTTCGCGGCGCCTGTCGATGCATGGGCAGATGCGGGTGCCGATGCTGGAGAACGTATGCCGTCGCGCATCCTGGTGTTCGGCGACAGCATCAGTGCCGCTTATGGTATCGAACTCGAGGCCGGCTGGGTTGCGCTGTTGCAGGCGCGCATTCACGCGCAGGGCAAACCGCATCAAGTGGTCAACGCCAGCGTCAGCGGCGAGACCAGCGCCGGCGGTCGGACACGGCTGCCGGCGTTGCTCACACGGCAGACCGAGGCCAATCTGCGGGCGATGATCGAAGCCGCGCGCGGAGCCGGTGCGCGCGTGCTGTTGCTCGGCATGCGCCTGCCGCCCAATTACGGTGCGACCTATACGAATGCCTTCGCCGCGATTTACCCCAAGCTCGCGCGGGAACTGGATGCAGAGCTGGTGCCGTTCCTGCTCGAAGGCGTGGCCACCGATCCCGCGCTCATGCAGCCCGACCGCATCCACCCGCGCGCCGAGGCTCAATCCCGTCTACTGGACACGGTCTGGCCGGTGTTGGTTCCGCTGTTGTAGTTGGTTCCAGCAGCAGCCGTCGTAGCCCGGATGAAGCGCAGCGAAATCCGGGAGTGGTTCTCCGGCAGTGCGCAGCCGCATTCCCGGATTCCGGTCGTGCCGACCTATCCGGGCTACGCGGGTGGCGGGGTCTTGTCTTGCGGTGGCCTCGCTATCCGGCACAGGGTAGAATCGCGCCCCCGCCCGTAGCCGATGGCGGACCACCGATCCAGGCGCAGACGAGGAGGCCGCCATGCCCCAGACGACGGAACAGCTACTGAGCCATGCCGCAGCCACGCCCGCCGCAGTCAAAACCACCAGCCCTGTGCGCCCGCTGCTGAGTCTGCCGGTGCCGCAGGCCGCCGCTATCGTCGCTTCGGTGCAGCTCGACAAGGCGCGCGAAGCCTACCTGCGTCTGACCCGTAACCCCGACGACGAGGCGCTGCACGATTTCCGCGTTGGCCTGCGCCAGCTGCGCAGCACCTTCAGTGCCTATCCCGAGGCGTTTCCCGCGCTGCCCAAGCGCCTGCGCAAATACATGCGCCAGCTTGCGCGCGACACCAACCACGCCCGCGACGCCGAAGTCCAACTCGATTGGCTGCAACGCAACGAACGTCAGATCAACGGCGATGCGCGTCTGGGCTTGCGTTGGCTGCTCCGTCAAATGGAACTGCGCAAGGCCGAGGCCTACCGCGTACTGCGTGTCGACGTGCTGGACGAATTCACCGAACTGGAACAGCAGGCACGCGCCGTCCTCGCGCACAACGAGATGCTCGACGATTACGATGACGATGTGGAAAGCATCGGCCACCTGTGCGGCGCGCATCTCGAAGAACTGGTCGCCGACCTGACCTTCCATTTACGGCACATCGAGACCCGCGAAGACGAGGACCAGCTGCACGCCGCGCGCATCTGCGGCAAGCGCATCCGTTATCTGCTGTCGCCGTTGCGCGCCGAACTCAAGGGCACTGAATCCGTCGTGCGGCGACTACAACGTCTGCAAGACCTGCTCGGCGACTATCACGACGCGCAAGTGCTCGGCGATCTGCTGCGCAAATTCACCCGCAAAGCTGCCCGCGAACAATCCGAACGCTGGCTGGAACTCATGCTCAACCAAGTCCCCGACGCGCGCACGCTCACACGCGAACGCAAACAGGATGTCCTCACCGGATTCCTCGCCGTCGCCCGCCTGGTCGCCAAGCGCAAGGAAAAGCTGCTGGTGCAACTCGCTCAGTTGCAGACGCGTGGCGCCCAGGAACAACTGCTGCACGACATCGCCATGCTGGCTGCGCGCATGCAGGGGCATGCGGAGCGTGTGGCGGGGTAGGGGGTAGCGCGTCGCCTGGGTAAGCGCAGCGAAACTTGGGTTAGATGATCTATCAGCGCAGTTCGTACCAGACGCCTCGACCACTGCCGTGCGAGTTCAGGTGGCCACGTTCGACCAGCGCACGGAAATGCTGCTTGAGTGTGTTACGGCTGGCACCGGTCAGTTTGATGGCCTCGCCAATGGTAACGCGGCCATGTTCCCGGGCAAATTCGACGATCTGCAGCGAGAGCCCCGGCATGGAAGCCAACACGAGCTTCTCGCGTGCGACCTTTTTCTCTAGCCGTCGAACCTGCTCGGCCAGGGAGTGCAGGAAGAACGTGAGCCAAGGCTGCCAGTTGGGCTCCTCGGTGCGGATCGTGCTCTGCGTCTGCCTCAGTGCCAGATAGTAAGCTTCCTTGTTTAGTTCGATCACGCTCTCCAGCGAACTGTATGGCACATAGGCGTAGCCCGCTCGCAGGAGCAGCAGCGTCGTTAGCACGCGACTGAGCCGCCCATTGCCGTCCTGAAATGGGTGAATCTCCAGGAACACCACGATGCACAGGGCAATGACCAGCAGTGGGTGCAGACGACCTGTCTCATGCACCGCCTGAACCCATGCGACCAATTCAGTCATCAGGCGTGGCGTATCGAAGGGCGCGGCCGTCTGAAACACAATGCCGATCTGCACACCGTTCTCATCAAAGGCAGCGACGCTATTCGAGTTCGTTTTGTAGTTGCCGCGATGCCAGGTGTCCTTCTCGCTGTGGCGCAGCAGGATCTGGTGCAGTTGCTTGATGTGGTTTTCGTTGAAGGGAATGTCCTGCCACGAGTTGAACACCAAATCCATCAGCTCCGCATAACCGGCTACCTCCTGCTCGTCGCGCGTAGCGAAGGATTCGATCTCCAGATTCGAGAGCAGCCGCTCCACCTCGCGGTCGGAGAGCTTGCTGCCCTCAATGCGAGTGGATGAACCGATACTCTCGATCGTGGCGACACGGCGAAGGGCCGACAACCGTTCAGGTGCGAGCGTCCCCAAGGCGCGCCAAGCGCCCTTGAACTCGTCGATCCCGGCGATCAGGCTCAGGATATCCGGGGTGATCTGGAGGGTGTCGGATCGAAGCATGCAACCGATAATACGCCCAATTACACCCATTTTCGAGACGCACCCAATTCAGCCTTGGATGCGATCTCTGTTAAGCGGTCTGCTTCGGCCAACACCGGCCATAAGCACAGACAAAAAAGACCCGCCGAAGCGAGGTCTATGTGTCGGGCACCTAAACCGATATGCGTCCAGAAGTACTGAAGAGGCAATAAAGCTGACCGTCGCCTGTGCATCTGCGGCAAGCGCATCCGTTATCTGCTGCCGCCGCTACACGCCGAACTCAAAGGCACTGAATCCGTCGTGCGGCGTCTACAACGTCTGCAAGACTTACTACGCAAATTCACCCGCAAGGCCGCCCGCGAACAATCGGAACGCTGGCTGGAACTCATGCTCAACCAAGTCTCTCCGACGCGCGCACGCTCACGCGCGAACGCAAACAGGATGTCCTCACCGGTATTTCGGTCCGCGTTAGACTGGTTGCTGACATTGAGGCCTTGTGACCCGCAGCACCTAGGACGAACGACTGTCCCCGACCGTTCTCTGACAAACAGGTAAAGCGGATTTCGCAGTTCAGAGACAGCCGAGATCGGCCAGGAGCGGTACAAGCTGGCAATCGAAAATTCTGTATGCCGAAGTTAGCTCAGGTCACCCAAGGCGGCCGTTCAACGACTGAGTTGAGCGCGCGTTTTGCGTGTCAACTCTGACGAGTTGTTGGGCTTCGGTATCCGACGTGGCCTTCGCGATCTAAGCCATCACCTACTGAACCCGTTGCGCAGACATCGAGGACATTTATGGCGCTTTGCGTTTCACGATGCCACCTAGACCCAGGAGGCCGGATACAAGCAGCCAGATTGAAGCGGGCACAGGGACGGCGGAGACAACGCTCAGGCGCAGGATATCTGTGGTACCAACGGCATCAGTGAGGTAGTTAACACTCCAATCGAGACCATCGCCAAGCGCTAGCAACGACAAGTAGTCGAAGTGGCCTACCAGAGATTCGGCTGTCAAGATATCGAACGTATCCCCTGCTTGTGGACTGAACAATCCATATCCCAAGTCAGAAAAACTCACGCTCATTTTGCCGCCGAGCGATGCAATTCCATCTACATTAAGGGCTCCGTATTCGCCAATATTTCTTCCGCCAATATTGAGATCAAGCTCACCGGCTAGCTGAGTGAAGTTTCCAAATATGTTTGTCACTTCAAGCGGGCTGCCTGAAGAGAGAGAGCCACCGTTATTTATAAGATCGCCGAAGTAATTATTTACAAATAAGCTTCCACCACTAAATTCAAACAGCCCGCCGTCATTAACAATCACATCACGCGAATCTAGAACCCCTCCACCCAGCACATACTTCCCCGTGCCTTCATTGGCATCGGCAATAACGAGTGCCCCAGAGATAGTATGAGTTCCGCCATTCTGAATGAACTCCCCATGACCCGACGCCCCCAATATCGTCGTGCCAGTAATGAGGGACCCGTTTCCTGATAAGGTATGACTACCATTCGCCCCGGTAGTTGATCCGATGTATAGGCTGTCCACATCAATCAAGCCATCACCATTGCCGATGTCCAATGTGCCGCCATTTACATGTAGTGATCCTGGACCGTAGCCATTATAAATTCTACTGGCAGTCAGCGTTCCGCCGTTGATCATGTAACTACTATTCCCACCAATAGCCACATAATCACCGACAGAAACTATCCCTGAGTCTTGGATAAAGACGCCCCTACCACCGTTTCCGATGGTTAACCCTATCCCAACCGAAAGACTCCCGTTCCCGCTCAAATGATATTCGCCGACGGAGCCCCCCTGAACGCCAAGGGTCATGCGGCTGCCCACAGAATGACTAGCGCCAACTTGATTAAAGATGCCAATTCCGTAATAACCAATGTCCGCATTGGACGTCTCTAGGCGACCAGTACCACTGAGATTGTAGGCGCCCCGGGATGTATTGTTATAGGCGGCAAGCACAAAGTTGTTTGTGGAAGAATTCAGACCACCACTTTGTGTGAACGAGCCAGATCCATTCCTTCCAATCACCTCGACCGAAGCAGTCAGTGTTCCACCGGTGAGGTTGTATACTCCCTTGCCCGTCGATTCTTGGCCCAAATACATGAAGGTTGTCGAATTGGAGCCCCCGCTTTGCGAGTAAGCGCCGAAGCCGCTATAGCCGAGCCATTCGGTGTTAGTGGCCAACGAGTCTTGAGACTGATATAGCGTCATTGTACCTATACCAGTCGCATCTACTGTTAGCGTAGAAATATATGAGTACACATACGTATTATTGATCTGCCGATACGTTACAACGCGGTCAATCGAATCAGACTGCGTCAGGGCTGCACTGTCGGACCGGGATGGCACTGGATAATAGTAGCTGTTGCTCCAACACGACTCGGTATCCCAATAGCCACTTCCACACAACCAAGTCCTTTCGAATGCGGCGACAGGCGGAGTGTTCGCGAACCCAAGCGCGATCCCCAAAAAGGTAATCTTTCGCAGGCTGCGTAAAGATTGCAGTATTGTTTTCATGAGGTAACACTCTATTAGCTATTATTTAATTACGCGGTTGTTTGAAACATAGCATTCCTCTTCAAGAGTACTCAATAGGAAAATTCTTACACTGGCGAAACTGCCAATTCGGGTCGGTCTGAGCTGCTTACCCAGGTCCGTCAACCAGTAGGCGATCGGCCTGGTACCCACCCAAAACCGGTAGTTAGCCTCTGATTTTATTGAGAGGACATTCGTCCCACCAAGCCACCCCTGTCGCCGCCCCATACTCACGTTCCATCCATGCGAAAGGAGGAACGACCATGGACCTTCTCACCCATTCCCCGAAAGAAACCCATGTCCCCTGGAACAAAGGCAAGCTGATCGGTCAGAAGGCGCCGCTCAAGCTCAAGGACATCTGGGCCATCCGGATCCACCTAAAGATGGCGAACCGCACCCGCGACCTGGCCCTGTTCAACCTGGCCATCGACAGCAAGCTGCGCGGCTGCGACCTCGTGAAGCTACGGGTCCGTGACATATCGCATGGGGATCACATCGCCCGTCGAGCCACCGTCATGCAGCAGAAGACACAGCAGCCCGTGCAATTCGAGATCACCGAGCAAACGCGTGACACGCTGAGCGAGTGGATCAAGCAGGTAGGTCTCACAGCAAGCGACTATCTGTTCCCGAGCCGCTATCCCGATTCACCGCATATCAAGACGCGCCAGTATGCGCGGATCGTGAATGGCTTGGTCACGGAGATCGGGCTGGATGCCTCCGACTATGGGACGCATTCGTTACGGCGTACCAAGGTCTTTTTGATCTATCGCCGGACCAAGAACTTGCGCGCCATCCAGCTCCTGTTGGGGCACACCAAGCTGGAGAGCACGTTC
>JACRMO010000197.1 GCA_016214925.1 Gammaproteobacteria bacterium | reverse complement strand
TGGTTCGTCTGAGTTAAACAAACAATAGAAACATGCGAAGACAGCTCACCGCATACGCTACTCATCTTGAAGCACACAAATGAGGAGATCGAAGAATGAAGAAGCAAACTCTTATTTCTATATCGGTGGCACTGGCATTGTCATTTGTCGTCGCGGAATCCGCCTACGCTAGATGTGGTGACGGAGTTTTAGTGGTGCCAGACGAGCAATGTGACGACGGGAATAACATTGACGGAGATGGTTGCTCCGCAACATGCACCCTGGAGCCGATGTGCGGCGATGGTATTGTAAATGGAAGCGAGGCCTGCGATGACGGTAATAACCTCAATGGAGATGGTTGCTCCGCATCCTGTACCATCGAAGCCTACTGCGGCGATAGCATCCTGAATGATGGCGAAATGTGCGATGATGGCAACAACGTCGACTTCGATGGATGTTCCTCAGAATGCACGATCGAACCCTTCTGCGGAGACGGAAATCTGGATCCGGGTGAGCAGTGCGACGATGGGAACAGTGCAAATGGCGACGGCTGCTCGGCAATATGCGAAACAGAAAAGAGCGGCGATGAAGGATGCACCCCGGGCTATTGGAAACAGACACAGCATTTCGACTCCTGGTCTGCGCCTTACACGCCGAATACACAATTCTCAGCTGTATTTGAGAATGCTTTCCCCGGAAAGACGCTACTGCAAGTCATGCAGAATGGTGGCGGTGGATTGAATGCGTTGGGTCGACACACCGTGGCTGCGCTGCTGAATTCCGCTTCTGCAAGTGTTGACTATGGCCAGACAACGGATGGCGTGATCGTTGCGTTTAATGCCGCATATCCAGGAACAACAACAAATTACAATTATGTGAAAGGCGTATTTGAATCTGACAACGAGCGTGGTTGCCCGCTAAATTGATCTTCCCATTAACCTTGTGAGACCAGAGAGGCTGCTATTATGCAGCCTCTCTTTTTTGTACCCGTAAAAATACTCGGGCTAGACAACTCTCGCGATCATCTGCAGTTTCATTTATCGACCAGCCTTGATCGACTCTGCCTAAGTAGGGTAGATGTCAGAACTTCCACTTTCGGTCGAGAACATCAGTCGATATTTTCCGGGGAGCTCCGGCTTTGGACATCACCCCGGCACAAACCGTGAACTCTTCGCCACAATCCGCTCGATCTCATTCCTGAAGAACGTCGCGATCGCCTTGCACTCGACGTGATCCACTGGGCCACCCTCACCCTTGGATAAATCATAGGGATTGCCGAGCACGAAGATGTTCTCGCCCATCGCCGCCGTCGGTGTCCTTGCGGCCTACGTCCGGTTGTCGCTCAAGAAGTGCCCCGCGCCGGCTGGCGCGCACGTCCAAATTCAAGGATGACGCAGGGGTCGACACTGCCCGGATGATTTCCTCCTCGGACGACCCGTTGCTTATTGACTCGCCTCCCGTCTTCGTGTGTAATACGAATTATTCGTATTTAAACATGATGGCAGTTACCAAGGATAAACCCATGAAACCTAATGAGCGCCTCGCCGCCGGACAGGTCTTTCCAGACCGCACCGAGACCGCCGGAAGTGTATATACAAGCGCCAAGCTGTTCCGCGGACGGTCATGCATCTGCATCGACCATGGCAGCGAACGTTACCTGCTCCGGCAAACCCGGCAGGGGAAACTCATTCTGACGAAATAGCACCGGACACTCCGTCAAGCGCCGCTTGGTCGGATTTCAAACAGCCAGCCAACCCTTCGGGTCAGCCAGCCAAATCGATGTTCCTTTTTGGAGGGAAGACCCATGTCGCTACGCCGCACCGGCTTTATTGCCGGCCTGTTACCGCTCGTCATGTCATCTATTGCGAGCGCCGATGAGAATCTGCTCGGTTACATAGTCGGCACGGAAACCCTGCCGCAAGGCACGAGCGAGGCCTATCTCATCGCGACCCAGCGCAAGGACAAGGGCGCTGGCAACTATCCCGCCGGCAGCGCCCAGTACACCGCCTACGATTACGCACTGGAATACGAATACGGCCTGACCCACCGGCTTTCCACCTTGGTCGAACTCAAGGGCCAGTCCATAGATACCAGCGGCCTCGTCATCGACGGCTACCTGCCGGGTCCGGAGCAATATGGATTAAAGGCTTCCGGCATCGAGGGCAGGTTGAAGTACAACTTCCTCTCCATGGCCAAGGACGCGGTAGGCCTGTCCGCCACCTTCGCGCTCAAGCAGAACTGGCTCGATCCGCATTCCGGCCTCGACAAGGACACCACAAAATTCGACGTAGGCTTCCAGATACAAAAGTTGCTGCTCGACGACCAGTTGAGCCTGGTCGGTAACGTCGGCCTGGAAGGTACCTACGCCAAGCGCGCGCCGCTCGATGCGGCCACGCAGGCGTATGCCGACACCGCAATCCAGACGATCACGGGCGACCCGACCGCGAGCTTCGAATGGCCTACCAAACCGGAAATGGAGATCGAACCCAGAATCGGCGGCGGCGTCTCCTACCGCTTCGCGCCCAACTGGTACGTCGGCGCGGAAACGCTGTACCAGACCGAATTCGAAACCGAGGTGGGACAAGAACGCTGGTCCTGGTTCGCCGGCCCGTCCATTCACTATGGCGGCAAGCAGTGGTGGACGACGCTGACATGGTTCGAACAAATCAAGGGCGGCCGCGAGCAGTACATCGGCCAAACCGAAGACCTGCACCTGATCGAAAAAACCGAGCAGGAAATCCGTCTCAAGCTCGGCTACAACTTCTGAGGCCCGTATGCGTGGAACCAATATCACTAAGGTAGTGCTGGCGCTGACTCTCGTATTCGGTTTCGAGAGCGCAGCACTGGCCACGCAGTATTTCACGCTGGAAAAGGTCCAACAGGCGCTGTTTCCGAATGCAGACAGTTTTTCCTCGCAACCGGTCCGGCTCACCGACGACCAGAAGGAATTCGTCGAGGACTACGCCAAGGTGAGCCTACGCGCGGAGGAACAGCCCGTGTGGCGCGTCGAGGCCAAGGGTACGTTTATCGGCTGGCTGGTCGTGGACGAGGTTTACGGCAAACACGAGTTCATCACCTACGCCGTCGGCCTCAACCCCGACGGCAGCGTTAAGGGTATGGAGATCATGGACTACCGTGAGACCCGTGGCGGGGAAGTACGCAATCCGGAATGGCGTGCGCGACTCACCGGCAAACACTATGGCGACGCGCTCAAAATGGATCAGGACATCGACAACATTTCCGGTGCAACGTTGTCCGTCAAACACATCACCGAGGGTGTACGACGCATCCTGGCGATCTATCAGACGGCATTGAAACCGCAGGCGGGGAATAATCGATAGGAACGTCCATGCCATGACTCAGCAGACAAACACGCATCGCATTGTCGTGCCGATCCGGCTCAACCAGCACCATCAACGCTGGGTGTATGCCTGTTTCGGCCTGTTGTGGCTGAGCGGTGCGTTGTGGCTGCTGTTCCATTATTTTCTGCAAACGCCTAGCGCGTTCGGTCCACACCCGCATGTGCTGGAACCGTGGTGGTTGCGCCTGCATGGACTCACGATGATGGCGACCCTGGTGCTGGTCGGAACCACCCTTGTCCATCACGCACACAAGGCTTGGCGACTGGGGAGAAACCGTGCGATGGGCGCACTGCTCACAGCGTGCCTCGTCTGGTTGGCAGCCAGCGGATATGCTCTGTATTACTTCGCCAGTGACAGCAACGAGGCGTGGCTTCCCCTGCTGCATTGGATACCGGGCCTGTCGTTACCGGCCATCATCGCAGTGCATGTGCTGGCCGGACGGGCAAAACAGACATCCCGCAAACTCACCGGCACAACACTCGCGAAACAGACGCAATACTCTACGGATCTGATCGTCAACAACTGCGACGGACAACTCCGCCCGATAAAGATCACCCCGGCACAAACCGCGAACTCTTCGCCACGATCCGCTCGATCTCATTCCTGAAAAACGTCGCGATCGCCTTGCACTCGACGTGATCCACCGGACCACCCTCGCCCTTGGGCAGGTCATAGGGATTGCCGAGCACGAAGATGTTCTCGTCGTTGTAGTCGTTGGCCGGGCCGGTGTAGTTCATGCTTCCGGCGATGATGATGTCGTCGTCGATGACCATAAGCTTGTGGTGCAGCTTGCGCAAGCCCGGGAGTTTGTCCTTGTCGGATAGGAACACCTTGATACCGGCCTTGTGCAGCCACGGGGTCGCGGCCCAGTCGCTGCCGCCCTGCGCCGCATCCAGCACGCCTTGAATGTCGATATCGGCGAGCCGCAGCATCAGCAAAGCGTCGTCGATGCCGGAGGAGACGGCGAAGGTGAAAATGGCGAAGTCCAGGCGGCTACGCGCCTTGAGCATCTGCTTGATGATCTCCAGTTCCGGATGATCGTCGGGCGCGAACAGAATGCGCACCGGCACACCCTTGATGTTAATGGTGCCGGGCAGGTCTTCCTCGCGCAGACGTAGCGCGCCGAAGGTGCCGCCCATGAGTTCCTCGAACTCGCCGGCATAAGCGCGCGCGACGCGGTAGTCGTGAAAGACTATGGCATGATTGAGGTTCTTGTGGGTATCGGTCTCGGTGAAATTCGTCGACCCTGTCAGCAATGCCGCATTGCCAACGCTTTTGCCGCCACGATAATCGCGCACAATGAACTTCTGATGAAAGATGGCCGGATTCAGATCGGCCTTCACGTCCACGCCGCAACGCAACAAGGCGGCGAGAATATCGCGATTGGTGCGCAGTGATGCCGGGCGCCGCTGTTCGTCCCACTGCGCCGCCAACTCGGCATCGCGTTGAGTCTGACTACCCTTGGGTGCCACCTTGGGCGGCTGCTCGGCGCGCAGATAGTCCTGCTCCATGAACATACGGATGCTGATGCCCTTGAGCGCCGCGTCCAGCAAGGCCTGGGCAATGACCTCGCTGTCGAGTTCCTGCACGGCAATGTCGAGGGTCTTTTTGGCGCCGCGGATAAACTCGACGATCACCTGTTCAAGATTGTCCGGCGCGCCGAGTTCGACGGGACCACAGAAGGCCTCGATTTTCCCTTGGGCAAAGATGGCCATAATCACTCCTTGTAAAACGATCCGTGGACGGGCTTTGACTCTAGCAGATTCGCCTCACCGCCGCCGCACCAAGCCCATTTCATGCACGATGCTGGCGGCGATTTCTTCGATGGACATATGCGTGCTGTCGAGGCTGCGGATCTGTTCGCGCGCGAGCAGTGTCTGCAATTGACGGGCTTCGTATTGGCATTGTGCCAAAGCCGCATAGGGGCTGTTGGGCCGGCGTTCCTGGCGAATCTGTTGCAGACGCTCCGGTGTGATGGTCAGGCCCACCAGGCGTGCGCGATGCGCGCTAAGTGCTGCGGGTAAGCGCTGGTGTTCGAAGTCGTCTTCGGTCAACGGATAATTGGCCGCGCGTACGCCGTATTGCATGGCGAGATAGAGACAGGTCGGTGTCTTGCCGCTGCGCGACACGCCGACGACGATGACATCTGCGGCGGCGTAACTCTGGATACCGATGCCATCGTCGCAGCTCAGAGCGAAATTGACCGCGTCGATGCGGGTGTCGTAGCGTTGTTCATCGTGCAGACCGTGCGAGAGCCCAATGGAATGCGATGAGACCTGACGCAGCTCCGTCTCCAGCGCTCCCATGAAGGCCGCGAAGAAATCCAGATACAGGCCCTGGCAGGTCTTGAGGATGGCGCCAAGTTCGGGACGGACCTGGGTGGAAAAGACCAACGGCCGCTCGCCGGTGGCGGCAACGGCGTTAATCTGCGCGACGGCCGCGCGGGCCTTGTCTTCGGTGTCGATGAACGGCAAGGCGATCTGGTTAAACTCCATGCCCTCGAACTGCGACAGTAGTCCGCGCCCTAGGGTCTCCACGCTGATGCCGGTCCGGTCGGAGACGAAGAACACCGTGCGACCTGTTTGTTGACCCATCTCATTCCATCCCCGGGTAGCCGATGCTAGGCTGCAATTCGTCACATCGGCTTGTGCCGATGTGACGAATTGTCAGCAGTGCCCTTTTGTAAGACCTACGGCCGTTCGACGCAAGCACAAGATTCGGAGGACAGATGCAGACCCCACCAGCCGGCTTGGTCCGTTGGTTCGAAGAACTCGGCATGGACAATGTCCCCCAAGTCGGCGGCAAGAACGCCTCGCTGGGCGAGATGTACCGCCACCTCACCGCCGCCGGCGTGCGCGTGCCCAACGGTTTCGCCACCACCGCCGATGCCTATCGCACATTCCTCGCCCAGGATGGGCTGGCCGCGCGCATCGAGGCGGAACTCACGACCTTCGACATCGACGATGTACAGACCTTGGCCGCGGCCGGCAAACGTATCCGTGGCTGGATCGAGGCCGCACCGCTGCCCGCCGCATTCGAACAGCAGATCCGCGCGGGTTATGCACAATTGGAACGCGATGCCAGCGCGAATGTCGCCGTTGCCGTGCGCTCCTCGGCCACCGCCGAAGACCTGCCCGACGCCTCGTTCGCCGGTCAGCAGGAAACTTATCTGAATGTGCGTGGCATCGACGCTGTGCTGATCGCGGTGAAGCGCGTGTTCGCCTCGCTGTACAACGACCGCGCCATCGCCTATCGCGTGCATCACGGTTTCAAGCACGAACTGGTTGCGCTGTCGGCCGGCGTGCAGCGCATGGCGCGTTCCGACATCGGCGCGTCCGGCGTGATGTTCACACTGGACACCGAATCCGGTTTCCGCGATGTGGTGTTCATCACCGCCGCCTACGGTCTCGGCGAAACCGTCGTGCAGGGCGCGGTGAATCCCGACGAGTTCTATCTGCACAAGCCGCTGCTCAAGCAAGGCCGTCCCGCCATTCTGCGCCGTGAGCGTGGTACGAAGGCCATCAAGATGATCTACCGCGACAACGGCGCCGATGGAAATGGGGGCGGTTCGCCTGTCGAGACCGTCGAAGTCGAGCGTGCCGAACGCTTGCGCTTCGCGCTCACCGACGCCGAACTCGTCGAACTGGCGCATCACGCCATGACCATCGAAGACCATTACGGTCGTCCCATGGACATCGAATGGGCGCGCGACGGTGTCGACGGAAAGCTCTATATCGTGCAAGCGCGGCCCGAGACGGTGAAAAGCCGCGCCGACGGTCAGTCCCTGCAACGCTATGA
>JACRMO010000196.1 GCA_016214925.1 Gammaproteobacteria bacterium | reverse complement strand
GAACTCGATCTGTGGCATCCTGAAGCCGGTGTCCGCCGCGTGTTACCGGACTATGGCAAGGGCGAACAAAAATTGCCGGTGTTCAAGATGCCGCATCTGCAAGGTTGGGCGCTGGCCGGCGAGTCCCTGTTCGTGCCCGCCGTGGGATTGCATGAAGTGTTGGTGATCGAAACCGGAACCTGGAAACAGGTCGCGCGCATTCCTGTCCATAGCCAGCCGGTGTTCGTGATCGGCCGTCCCGATGCGCGCCAGGTATGGGTGAACTTCGCCCATCCGGACAACGACACCGTGCAGGTGATCGATGTCGACACACTCAAGGTCGTCGATACCTTCAAGCCAGGCAAGGCGGTGCTGCACCTGGAGTTCGCGCCGCGCGGCGAAGCGGTATGGATTTCCGTGCGCGATGAAGATCGTATCGATATCTACGACACCGCGACGCTCAAACGCATCGGCAGCCTGCCGGCGGAAAAACCCAGCGGCATATTTTTCACCCACCGTGCGCATCGGATTGGGTTGTGATTTATGCACACCAAAGAGCGCAAAGGCCGCAAAGGAATTATTCATGTTTTACCGCATTTATACTTTGCGTTCTTTGCGCCCTTCGGTGTGCAATCCAGACGGACCCACTGACCATGGATCATAGATCTGAACTCACCGACCTCGAACGCCGCCTGCTGGATAGCTACCAACAGGGGCTGCCGTTGTCGCCGACGCCGTATGCGGACATGGCCGCCGCGTTGGACGTCAGCGAGGCGGACGTGCTGGCGGCGTTACAACGCTTACAGGAATTCGGTGTCATCAGCCGTGTCGGCCCGGTGTTCCGCACGCATGCGGTGGGCGCGTCCACGCTTGCGGCCATGGCCGTGCCCGAAGAGCGCCTCGACGAAATCGCCGCCATCGTCAACAGCTTCGCGGCGGTCAATCACAATTACGAGCGCGAGCACCGCTTCAACCTCTGGTTCGTCGCCACCGCCGCCAGCGACGCGGAGCTGGCCGAGGTCCTGGAGAAGATCGAGCAATTGACCAATATCAAGGTCATGCCCTTGCCGATGCTGGAGGATTACCACATCGATCTGGGATTCAATCTGCAATGGACATGAAAACCGCACAAACTGGTTTCAGTCGCAGCGAGGCGCGCGTCGCGCTCGGTGAGATCGATTTGGCCGTGATCGGCGCCATTCAAGGTGGACTGCCGCTGGTGCCGCGCCCGTATGCCGCGCTCGCCGCCCAACTCGGCATCGACGAAGCGGTGCTGACCGAACGCCTGACATCCTTGCACGAATCCGGCGTCATCAAACGCATGGGTCTGGTGGTGCGCCACCGCGAACTCGGCTACGGCGCCAATGCCATGGTGGTCTGGGATGTGCCGGATGGCGAGGTGGCCGAACTCGGTCGCTGCCTGAGCAAATTCGAGTTCGTCACCCTGTGTTATCGCCGCCCGCGCCAGGGCCGTGACTGGCCCTACAACCTGTTCTGCATGATCCACGGCCAGGACCGCGAGGAAGTGCGCGGCAAGGTACGGCAGCTGGTTCAATGCTGCGGCCTGGAAGACATCGCGCATAGCGTGTTGTTCAGCCGTCGCCGCTTCAAGCAACGCGGCGCGCATTATCGTAACGCCGCCGAACGCGAGCCAGTGACACCATGACCGCGTCCGCGCGTCGTCAGATCGTAGGTTGGGGTGAGCACAGCGAACCCCAACAAGGATGCCTGCACGGTTTGATTCGTTGGGGTTCTCTACGCTCACCCCAACCTACATTGACTTCGGTGTTCTCACATGGCTGAAACGATTTCCTCGGGATCATTGGATTCGCTGGACCGCCGCATCATCAACCGGCTGCAGGACGGTTTTCCCATCAGCGAACAACCCTATGCCGACGTTGCCGTTGAACTGGGCACCGACGAATCAACGCTGATCGCGCGTATCGACACACTGCTCGATAGCGGCGTGCTGACCCGCTTTGGACCGCTGTATCACGCCGAACAACTCGGCGGCGCGCTCACCCTGGCGGCGTTGTGCGTTCCACCCGAGGATTTCGAGCGTGTGACGGCGCAGGTCAATGCCTTTCCCGAAGTCGCGCACAACTACGCGCGAGACCATGAATTGAACATGTGGTTCGTGCTCGCCACCGAAACGCCGGAACGTATCCAGCAGGTGTTGCAGGCCATCGAACACACCACCGGCTATCACGTCTACAACATGCCCAAGAAGGAGGAATTCTTCGTGGGACTGAAATTCAAGGTATAGCCCATGCCAAAATTCACATCCGTATTGCACCCTCTCCCCCAGGGAGAGGGAACTCACGTTCAAACGGTCGTGTGCATCGACGCCACCGACCGCCGGATCATTCTGGCAACGCAAGCGGGTCTGCCGCGCGTGTCGCGCCCGTATCATAAACTCGCCGACGAACTCGGTCTGACGGCGGACGATGTCATGGCACGCCTGCAACGCATGCAGCGCGACGGCATCATCCGACGCATCAGCGCCGTGCCCAACCACTACAAGCTCGGCTTCAAAGGCAATGGCATGTCGGTCTGGGATGTGCCCGACGCCGACGTGCGTGAGCTTGGCCGTCTTATCGGCGCGTTGGATTCCGTCAGCCATTGCTACCACCGCCCGCGCCATCTGCCGAATTGGTCCTACAATCTGTTCGCCATGGTGCACGGCCGCGACCGCGCCGAAGTGCTGATGAAAGTCGCGCAGATCGCTGACCTGCTGGGCGACGCCGTGCGCGGCCACGATGTGCTGTTCAGTACCCGCATCCTCAAGAAGACGGGGATGCGTCTGGCGGAGTGAGATAGAGGATATTCTTGTTCACACCAAAGGTCGCAAAGAATCTTTATTTTGTAAACATTAAATACTTTTGCGGCCTTTGCGATCTTTGGTGTGAATAACACCCTCAAACATCCGCCCTGGAGGCGTCATGTTCCGGATCACGCAATACCTGCAAGCGCTGGCCAACGATACGCCGCTCGGACCGAAGCGCACGCCGCCGGGGCCGGTAGTGATCTGGAACCTGATCCGCCGTTGCAACCTCGCCTGCAAACACTGCTATTCGATTTCCGCCGATCATAATTTCCCCGGCGAGTTGAGCACCGACGAGATCTATGCGGTGATGGACGACCTCAAGGCCTTCGGTGTGCCGGTGCTGATCCTGTCCGGCGGCGAGCCGCTGCTGCGTCCTGATATTTATGACATCTCGAAACGCGCCAAGGCCATGGGGTTCTATGTCGGCCTGTCGACCAACGGAACATTGATCGACGAGCGCAATATAGCGGACATCGCCGCGGTGGGTTACGACTACGTCGGCATCAGCATTGACGGCCTGCGCGAGACACACGATAACTTCCGCCGCCTTGACGGCGCCTTCGACGCCTCCATGCACGGCATCCGTTTATGCCAGCAGCACGGCATCAAGGTCGGTCTACGCTTCACACTAACCCAGGACAATGCCGCGGAACTGCCGGCGATGCTGGATCTCATGGATGAAATGGACATCGACAAGTTCTATCTCTCGCATCTGAACTATGCCGGACGCGGCAATCGCAACCGCAAAGACGATGTCGTACATCAATTGACCCGCAACGCCATGGACTTGCTGTTCGAGCGTTGCTGGGCCGGCATCCAGGCGGGCCCAGCGGGAAGGGCGCGCGAGTTCGTCACCGGCAACAACGATGCTGACGGCGTGTATCTGCTGTACTGGGTGCAAAAACATTTCCCGGATAAAGTCGCGGCGATGCGCGCACGCCTGGCGCAGTGGGGCGGCAATGCCTCGGGGCTGTGGATTTCCAACATCGACAACCTCGGCAATGTGCATCCCGACACCTTCTGGTGGGATTACAGCCTGGGCAATGTGCGCGACCGCCCGTTCTCGCAAATCTGGCCGGACACCTCCGATCCGCTCATGGCCGGCTTCAAACAACAGCCACGCCCGGTGAAAGGCCGCTGCGGCGAATGCCAGTATCTGGATATCTGCGGCGGCAACACCCGCGTGCGCGCCTGGTCACTCACCGGCGATCCCTGGCAGGAAGATCCCGCGTGCTATCTCACCGACGAAGAAATCGGCGCGACGGGCGAGCATGAGCGCCTGCAGGTCACGCCGTATCGACGCACGACCCGGATCCATTCCGCATGAAAAGATTTTCACCGCGAAGAGCGCAAAGGACGCGAAGGTGTTATATGTAGGTTGGGCAAGACGCTGTGCGCCGTAACTCGACGACCTTCTCGGAATACTGTCGGGTTACACTACACTAACCAGACCTGTATTGACCTATACGAACACTTACTGAGCAACCCATGTTTTCACAATTACCCCCCTTCGCGTCCTTTGCGCTCTTCGCGGTGAAAGTTTGTCTTTTTCAGGTTGCGCTCGGTGCGGCTGTCGCCTATGCCGCACCCGATGTCCAGCAGCTCTACACTCAACACTGCGCCGAATGCCACGGTCCGGCGCGCCTCGGCGCAATGGGCCCGGCATTGCTGCCGGATAACCTCGGTCGCTTGAAAAAGGGTGAGGCGGCGGATGTGATTGCCAACGGTCGTCCGTCGACACAGATGCAAGGCTTCGCCGCCAAGCTCAAGCCCGAAGAGATTGCCGCGCTCGCCGAATTTGTCTTTTCCGAACCCGACGTCGCGCCGCAATGGACGCTGGACGATATCAACGCGACGCACGTGATCCCCTACCCGGTTGGAACCTTGCCGGATCAGCCGAGCTTCAAGGCCGACATGATGAATCTGTTCATCGTCGTCGAAGTGGGCGACCACCATGCGACCGTCTTGAACGGCGACAGCTTCGAACCCATACACCGCTTTCAGACCCGCTTCGCTTTGCATGGCGGGCCGAAGTATTCGCCGAGCGGACGCTATGTGTATTTCGCCTCGCGCGACGGCTGGGTCAGCAAGTTCGACATCTACAATCTGAAAACCGTGGCCGAAATCCGCGCCGGCATCAACACGCGCAATATCGCCGTATCGCACGACGGCCGCTATGTGCTGGTTGGCAACTATCTGCCGAATACGCTGGTGATCCTGGATGCGCGCAACCTCGATGTGGTGCGCGTGATCCCGGTTGTCGACGATCACGGCAAGAGCTCGCGCGTCAGCGCCGTCTATACCGCGCCGCCGCGCTCCAGCTTCATCATTGCGCTGAAGGATCTGCCCGAGGTCTGGGAAATCAACTATTCGGACAATCCCGAGCCGGTGTTTCGCGGCATGGTGCACGACTACCAATATATGGAAGGGCTCGCCGAGAAGGGGCTGTTCCCGATCCGGCGCATCAAGCTCGACGATTACCTCGACGATTTCTTCTTCGATCCGAGTTATACGCATCTGATCGGTGCCGCGCGCGATGGCAAGAAGGGTCAGGTGGTCAATATGACTGTCGGCCGCAAGATCGCCGATCTCGAACTCGACGGCATGCCGCATCTCGGCTCCGGCATCACCTTCGACTACAAAGGCCATCGCGTGCTGGCTACGCCGCATTTGAAGAAAGCCGAAGTGAGCGTGATCGACCTGACCGATTGGAAAACCATCAAACGCATCAAGACCGACGGCCCGGGCTTCTTCATGCGCAGCCACGAGAATTCACCCTATGCTTGGGTGGATGCGTTCTTCGGCCCAAGCAAGGACACCGTGCATGTGATCGACAAACGCACACTGGAGATCGTCAAGACCCTGCGCCCCGTGCCCGGCAAGACCGCCGCGCACGTCGAGTTCACCAAGGATGGCAAGTACGCACTACTGAGCATCTGGGACATGGACGGCGCCGTGATCGTCTACGACGCCAACACGCTGCAAGAGGTCAAGCGCATCCCGATGAAGAAACCGTCAGGCAAATACAATGTCTGGAACAAGACGCGGTATTCGGAGGGGACGAGTCATTGAGGCGGTGGTAGTTCACCCGCTTGTGGATCGGGTTCACACTCAAGGGCGCATGAGGTGCGTAACGAGCCTGTAGAAAAACCCTTCCACGGTAACGCGCCCTTTCATCGATTGTGAACTCGCGCATCATCGGTGGGTTTTCCCGTCAGACTCTGTATTTTGTTGTTGTACGTTCATTTTAGCGGAGTGTTCTTGTCTTGCTG
>JACRMO010000195.1 GCA_016214925.1 Gammaproteobacteria bacterium | reverse complement strand
GCACATCGTGATTGTCCGGCGCCTCGGCCAGCACCCGGTTATAGAGTTCCAGCGCCTGACGCAACTCACCGGCCTGCGACAGCATGTCGCCTTCGACCAGATACAGACGCACGGCCAGACTCGGGTCGCGCACGCGCAGGTCCTGCAATTGCCGCCGCGCGTCGTCCATATCGCCGAGCTTTGCTGTCAGACTGGCGGCACGCACCTGCGCATCCAACCAGTAATCGCCTTCACCGACGCGTTCATAACCGGACCGCGCCTCTTCCAGTTCTCCACGCTGTTCCTGAATACGCGCGAGATAATAGTACGCATCGTGATCGCGCTTGCCGGTTTCGATCAGCGCGCGGAAATACGCCTCGGCCTGTTGCGGCTGCCGCTGCTCCATCGCCAGCAGCCCCAGTGAATACAGTGCGTCTGGATGTCCGGGCTCCTGCTTCACGATGCGCTTGAACTGCGCGGTCGCGCCCGCGAGATCCTGCTCGTCGAGCAGCAGCCGCGCCAGCGCCATGCGCAGGTCGATATTTTTCGGATGCGCGGCAACGGCTTCCTGCAATTCCCGTTTCGCACGCGCCACATCGCCCAATTTGTAGTGCACACCCGCGCGCAGCACCCGCGCCTCGATCAGATCCGGTTGCAGCGCCAAGGCCGCATCGACTTCCTGCAAGGCCAGCTCCGCATTTTCGGCATGCAGTGCGAGACGGCTATAGGCCAGATGCGCCTGCGCCGACCGCGCATGGCTTTGCGTCAAGCGGCCCATCAAGTTCAGCGCCAACTCACGATCTTCATTGCGCGCGAGCAAGCCGGTGATGCCTTGATAGACCTGCACTTCGTCCTGCGGATTCCGCAACAGATAGCGCTCAGCGCGGCGTCCTCCTGCTTGGCGAACACGGCAATGCGCAAGGCGCGCTCGGCGATACGCGGATCGTCGGAACGTTCGGCCGCACGGAGATACTGTTGGACGGACACATCCAGCTGCTCGCGCTGACCGGCCACTTCGCCGAGCAGAATCTCGAACATGAGATTGTCGCGGGCGTCGGCGCCCGGGGCGGGCATGGGTGTTTGTTCCGCGGGGGCGGCCGGCTGGCGTGACGGCGGCAACACACTGCACGCGCTCAGAGCAGCCAGGGCGATGGGCAATAACAGGTTACGGAAATACAGGTTCATGGATGTCGTGTTACCGCCGGGTGTACCGGCCGATTCCTGGAAGCGGTCAAGGCGGCCTATTCTAACAGCATGTTACGGCAAAACCGGCAACCGCCCGGCGTGACGGGTGGCGCGGCTTGTATTCACCCCCTGCATCCCGCAGAATTTCCGACCCATTCCAGCCGCCTGCTCGTTCATGCCCCTGATCGCCCTTGGGATAAATCATCGTACCGCGCCGGTAGACATCCGTGAGCGCGTTGCGTTCCCGTCCGAGCGGCTGGACGAGGCCCTGCGCGCCTTGGTCGAGCTGCCCGAGGTGCAGGAGGCGGCGATCCTGTCGACCTGCAACCGCACCGAGCTGTATTGCGGTTTGGAGGGCGAGGACAATAGCGCTCTGATCGGATGGTTGTGCAGCTACCATCATCTGCGGCCGGAAGATCTTCAGCCTTACCTTTATATCTATCCGGACGAGGCGGCGGTGCGGCATATGTTCCGCGTCGCGGCCGGGCTGGACTCGATGGTCCTCGGCGAGCCGCAGATTCTCGGCCAGATGAAGACCGCCTATCAGAGTGCAGTCGACGCCGGCACGCTGACCGCCCAGCTCGGCAAATTGTTCCAGCATACCTTCACCGTCGCCAAACAGATCCGCACCGACACTGCCATCGGCGCCAGCCCGGTGTCGGTGGCCTTCGCCGCGGTGAGCCTGGCACGGCAGATCTTCGGCGATCTCAGCAAACAGACCGCGCTGCTGATCGGCGCCGGCGAGACCATCGAACTCGCCGCGCGACATCTGGCCGATCACAAGCTCGGCCGCATGATCGTCGCCAACCGCACCGTCGAACGCGCGCATGCGCTGGCCGCGGAGTTCAACGGCTACGCCATCGCGCTCTCGGAAATGCCCACGCATCTGGCCGAGGCGGACATTGTGATCTCGTCGACCGCCAGCCAATTGCCGATCCTCGGCAAAGGCACGGTGGAACGCGCCTTGAAGAAGCGCAAGCACCGCCCCATCTTCATGGTCGACATCGCCGTGCCCCGCGATATCGAGGCCGAAGTCGCGCAACTCGACGATATCTATCTCTACACCGTTGACGACCTCAAGGAAGTGATCCAGGAAAACCTGAAATCGCGCCAAGAGGCGGCGACGCAGGCCGAAGAAATCATCGACGTGCAGTGCGCGCATTTTCTCGGCTGGCTGCGTTCGTTGGATGCGGTGTCGAGCATCCGCGATTTCCGCGCCCAGGCCGACGCCACCCGCGACGACGTGCTGGACAAGGCGCGGCAACTGCTGGCGCAGGGCAGGGATGCGGAGCAGGTTATACAATTCCTGGCGCACACACTCACCAACAAACTCATCCACACGCCCAGCGCGAACCTGCGCCAGGCCGGCTATGAGGGTCGCGCCGATCTGATCCAGGCCGCGCGCGAACTGCTGGGATTACCCAAACGCGATACCTGAATCGCGTTACACTGAAGCCACGTGAAAGATTCCATTCGCACCAAACTCGAGTCGCTGACCGACCGCTTCGAAGAAGTGGGCGTGCTGCTGTCGACGCCCGACATCATCGGCAACCAGACCAAGTTCCGCAGTCTATCCATCGAATATGCGGAACTCGAACCGGTGGTGCAGTGCTTCGCGCGCTACCGTCAGGCGTTGGACGATGTCGCCGCCGCCGAGCTGATGTTCAAAGACCCGGACGCGGACATGCGCGCCATGGCCCAGGACGAATTCGCCACCGCGCGCGAACGCAGCGAACAACTGGAATTGGATTTACAGAAACTGTTACTGCCCACCGACCCGCTCGACAACAGCAACATCTTTTTGGAAATCCGCGCCGGCACCGGCGGCGACGAGGCCGCGATCTTCGCCGGCGATCTGTTCCGCATGTATTCGCGCTACGCCGAGCTGCGCCGCTGGCAAGTGGAAGTGCTGAGCGAAAGCGCAGGCGAACACGGCGGCTACAAGGAAATCATCGCGCGCGTCATCGGCCAGGGCGCGTATTCACGTCTGAAATTCGAATCCGGCGCGCACCGCGTGCAGCGCGTCCCCGCCACCGAATCGCAGGGCCGCATCCACACCTCGGCCGCGACCGTCGCCATCCTGCCGGAAGTCGAGGAAGTCGAATCGGTGGCCATCAATCCCGCCGACTTGAAAGTGGACACCTACCGCGCCTCCGGCGCCGGCGGCCAGCACGTCAACAAGACCGACTCCGCGATTCGTATTACACATCTACCCACCGGTATCGTCGTCGAATGCCAGGACGAACGCTCGCAGCACAAGAACCGCGCCCGTGCCATGTCGCTGCTCGCGTCGCGCATGCTGTCCGCCGAACGCGAGAAACAACAGGCCGAGCAAGCGCAGACCCGTCGCCTACTCGTCGGCAGCGGCGACCGCTCCGAACGCATCCGCACCTACAACTTCCCGCAAGGCCGCCTCACCGACCACCGCATCAACCTGACGTTGTACAAACTCGACAACATCATGGAAGGCAATCTCGATGACGTGATCGAACCGTTGATCAACGAGTATCAGGCGGATCAGTTGGCGGCGTTGCAGGAGTGAGGCTGCGAGAGAGTTGGCTATTCCACATCGCGGGAGTAGAGTATTTGCCTGACATACATGCACTTCAAACCACTACAAACTGCGTGTACACATTAAACCAAGGGGCGAACGAGTATGTGGGAAACGGTTGTTTGTTGGGTTGTGGCGCTAGAGTGGGGAACGGTAGCTGATTGGGTTGTGGCAGTTGGCACGATTATCCTTGCTTCAGTCGCCGTATTTCAAGAAACCATTCGCAGCTGGTTCTACCGACCACTCCTCTGTGTGTCGATTAAGACCGTACCTCCAGATTGTGTGGCTGTGCCGTTGACGAATAATGATGGTGCTTTCGTTGCAGATTCAATTTACCTACGGCTCTGGGTTGAGAATGCGGGTAACGTAACAGCGAAAAACGTCGAGGTCTACGGGAAGGAGCTACGACTGAAACGTGCGGATGACACATGGGAACGAGTCAAAGCGTTTCCACCGATGAATTTCAAATGGGCCAACTTAGG
>JACRMO010000061.1 GCA_016214925.1 Gammaproteobacteria bacterium | reverse complement strand
GGCAAATTCCTCGCCTACCCGGACGAGCGGCAGGCGAAACTGTATGGCACCGACGCGCAGGGCAAGCGCACCGAGGAATTTCTCGATGTAGTGCAATACGCCGTCAAGCGCTCCTCCTTCGCGAACTATGCCGACGCGATTCAGCAGCTGAACGAACGTCGTCTGCAGGCGGTTGCCCAAGCCCCTGGCTTCGATACGGATCTGGGGCCGCGCATCGACAGCGACAGCTATCAGATCGATGCCCCCGAGGCGAAACTCATTGCCGCGGTGCTGACCGCGCTGCCGCAGCCTGGGGGAACTCAGGAGCCCATTTATAAGAAACTGTACGTTGCCCATGACGACATCTTGGGGCAGCCGGCCTTCGCTGCGGTGTTCGAGATGCCGCACACTTTCTGGAAGATCGTGACGGTGATGCCGTACAGCACGGCGGTGGCGGCCTCGCGTGAAATCTATTTGAATCTGATCACCGCCATCGCGTTTGTGATGGCGCTGTCGCTGCTGGTGATGTTGCTGGTGACGCGACGCATTCTCGTGCGGCCGCTGACCGCCATGACGCGTCAGGTACAGCAGCTGACCGAGGCCGATAGCGATGACCGACGCATGCTGGAGTTGCCCGGCCGTGGTGAGTTGGGGTGGTTGGCCTATTGGTTCAATCGAAGGACCGAAAAATTGCTCGAAACGCAGCGCGAACTGCGGGATGTGCAGGAAAAATTGGAACAGCGGGTCGAGGAGCGGACCGAAGCCTTGCGCGAGGAGATGACGCAGCGGCAGGGTGTTCAGCAGACCCGCGAGCAGCAGATGTGGCGCATGGAGCGCCAGCATTCGGCCATCGTCCAGCTGTCCTTGCACGAGCAGCTGCGGCGCGGTGACATTGTGGCGGCGGCGAAGTCTATCAATGAAGCAGTGGCCGAAGTCGCCGCTGTCGATCGGGCCAGCGTCTGGGTCACCGATAGCCAACATCAGGGGCTGGAACTGGTCGACCTTTTTGACCGTGACAGCGGGACGCACCGCAGCGGCATGTGGCTGGAACTGGAAAAATACCCGAGCTATTTCGCCGCGCTGGCGCAGGACCGTTCCATTGCCGTGCCGGACATCTATACGGATCGACGCACTGTCGAACTGGTCGAGTATGCGCGCGCCAATGGCATCGGCGCTTTGCTCGACAGTCCGATCCGTGTCGGCGGCGAGTTGCGCGGCGTGGTGTGTTTCGAGCATCTCGGCGGGTCACGCGACTGGCAGGAGGACGAGATCCGTTTTGCCGGCGAGATCGCCGACCAAATGTTGCACACCTTGAGCAATGCCGAACGCCTCGAATCGGAACGGCAGATTCGGCAGCTGGCGTTCTACGATCCGCTCACGGAGCTGGCTAATCGTCGACTGCTGCAGGAAACCGCGCAGCACGAGATCGATGTGGCCCAGCGTCACGAAGTGTTCGGCAGTCTGCTGTACCTGGACCTGGATAATTTCAAGACCCTCAATGACTCACTCGGCCACCACGTCGGCGATGAGTTGTTGGTGCAGGTTGCGCGACGCATCCGCGCGGCATTGCGCAAGGAAGATACCGCGGCGCGCCTGGGTGGCGACGAATTCGTGGTGTTGATCTCGGCCGAATGCCCGACCCGCGCGTTGGCGCTGGAACAGGCCATGGTGGTGGCGCGTAAGATCCAGGACGCGCTCATGGCACCCTATCGGCTGCACGGCCACGAATACGTCATCACCTCAAGCATGGGGATCACGCTCTACCCCGAAGCGGAAGGCAATGCCACCGATGCGCTCAAACAGGCGGATACGGCCATGTACCGCGCCAAGGACGAAGGCAAGAACAGGATCCGGTTCTATAGCCCAGAAATGCAGGCTGCCGCGGACCGGCGCCGGCAAGTGGAGCAGGAATTGCGTACCGCCATCACGGCGGGCGAGTTTGTGCTGCACTACCAGCCGCAGATCGATGCGTCTGGGAGCATGGTTGCCGCAGAAGCACTGGTGCGCTGGCGGCACTGGAGTCGCGGCGAGGTGGGGCCGGCCGAATTTATTCCGGTCGCCGAAGAGACGGGGTTGATCCTGGAACTCGGTGCCTGGATTCTGCGGGAGGCCTGCCGTTTCAGTTTGCGCAGCACGCTTGGCCGCGTTGCGATCAACATCAGCGCCATTCAGTTCCAGCAGGCGGATTTCGTGGAGACCGTGAAGCATGTGTTGCGGGACACCGGTGCGCGACCGGAAGCTATCATGCTCGAACTTACCGAGGGCATCCTGATCGCCGACATCGACGATACCATTGTGAAGATGCACGCCCTCAAGGCGCTGGGGATCGGCATGTCCATCGACGACTTTGGTACGGGATATTCTTCGCTGGCCTATCTGAAGCAGTTGCCGCTCGACCAGCTGAAGATCAACGACAAGTTCGTGCGCGACGTCACGGTCAACAGCAACGATGCGATCATTGCGGAGACCATTATCTCGATGGCGCGGCATCTCGGCCTGCAGGTGGTGGCCGAGGGCGTGGAGGAATTAGAGCAATTGCAGTTTCTGGCGGACAAGGGCTGCGATCTGTTTCAGGGCTATCATATCAGTCGCCCACTTCCCGAGGCGGATTTCGAGGTGTTTCTTCGCAGCCGCGCATGGTTGCCCAACTGAATCCGCGCAAGAACCGCTCGGCGCCGTTCATGCGCTAGTCAGTCGCCGGGCCTCGTTGATCTGATCCAGTCTGATTTCCAGGCGTTCGCCGGCCGTCGTTTCCGCGATCAGAAATTCCTCGCTGTGCCGGGTTTGCAGGTCGCGCGGCAACAAAGTCTCGATATGGGTAAGGCCGTTCGCATCCCGCCAGCCGATGCGCAGTTTCCATTTACGCAGAATGGCGAGTTCGTAGTCGCTGTATTGTCCGCAATCGATGGGCGTGTAATCACTCATCGTCGCGCCGCGCGCTCAGGCCGAGCAATTGGCCGGCGTCGATTTCGGCATGCAGTTCGATCGGGCGGCAGCACACGGCACAATCCTCGATGAAGTCGTGACTGCCGGCCGAACAGTCGATGCTCACGGTGAGGTTTTCACCGCAGTAGGGGCATTCGATGTCGTGTTCTTCAAGCAGGTTCATCGTCGGGTAGAAACTCCGCGAGCAGATCGTTCAGAAAACGCCGGCCCTGTTCCGTGCAGCGCCAGGGCGTGTCCCACTCCAGCAACCCACGTTGCTGCGCCCGTTCCAGGGCGGGTTGTACCTGTTCGAACCCAAGGCCGGTGGCCTGTTCGAACAGCGCCGACTCGAAACCGGCGTTCAGGCGCAATGCGTTCAGCAGAAATTCGAACACCACCTCCGCGGCGGCCGGTTCGCCGCGACCGCCGATGCGCGCGTCGGTGTGCACGGTCGCCAGATAGTCGCGCGGATTTTTCACCTTCCAACTGCGCCGAATGCGCTGTACCGCCGCGTCGGTGATTTTCTGGTGCGCGCCCGCGCCGATGCCCAGATAATCGCCATACTGCCAATAATTCAGGTTGTGCCGACAGTGCCTGCCGCTGCGCGCGTAGGCCGACACTTCGTACTGAGTATAGCCACGCGCCGCGAGCTGTGCCTGACCCTGCTCTTGCATCTGCCAGAGCACATCATCGTCGGGCAGTTCTGGCGGATGGCGATGGAAATAGGTGTTCGGCTCAAGCGTGAGCTGATACCAGGACAAGTGCGCGGGTTCCAGGTCCATGGCGGTGACGAGATCGGCGAGCGCCTGCGTTGGCGTTTGACCGGGCAGACCGAACATCAGATCCAGATTGAAGCTCGTGAAACCGGCGTCGTGTGCGAGTTCCGCGGCGCGGAGCGCCTCGCGGCGGCCGTGGATGCGGCCGATCCTGCCGAGCATGCTGTCGTCGAAACTCTGCACGCCGATGGACAGACGATTGATCCCGGCGGCGCGGAATTCGCGGAAGCGTCCCTGTTCTACCGTGCCGGGATTCGCCTCCAGGGTGATTTCGAGATCGGGCTTGCAGGTGAGCCGGGCGCGAATGCCGCCGAGCAGTCGATCAATGGACTCGGCGCTGAACAGGCTCGGCGTGCCGCCACCGATGAAAATGCTGCCGACAACGCGTCCCCACACGCCCGGCAGTTCCTGATCGAGATCGGTCAGGAGCGCATCGATGTATTGACGTTCCGGAAGACCCGCGTGCGCCTCGTGCGAATTGAAATCGCAGTACGGGCATTTGCGCACGCACCAGGGAATGTGCACATACAGCGCGAGCGGCGGCAGAGTGGTGAGCGGCGGTGGAATTCGTCTCTGACCCCATTTTATCCCAATGCGGCGACCAGTTAGCGCAGCGCCTGGACGCGATGGCTGAGCGCATTCTTCACCTCGGGTGGCAGTTCCGCCGAGGAGCAGTTGTGCGTCGGCACGAAGAATACCGGATCGTAGCCGAAGCCCTGCGTGCCGCGCGGCGCGAACAAGATATGGCCTTCCCAGGTGCCCTGACGGATCAGCGGCGTCGGGTCGTTCGCGTGACGCATATACACCATCAGGCATTGGAAGCGCGCGGTACGTTGTTCCTCCGGCACGCCCTCGAGATCGGCGAGCAGTTTCTCCAGATTGGCCTGATCGCCTGCGCCAGCGCCGGCATAGCGCGCCGAATAGATGCCGGGCGCGCCGTTGAGTGCGTCCACCTCGATGCCGGAGTCGTCGGCGATCGCCGCCAGGCCCGTGTGCAGCGCCGCATTGCGCGCTTTGATAATCGCGTTCTCGACAAAAGTCTGGCCGGTTTCTGCTACATCCGGCACCTGAAACTTTGATTGCGGCACGACTTCGATATGGTGGCCGGCGAGCAATGCGTTGAACTCACGGACTTTGCCGGGGTTGCCGCTGGCGAGGACGATGGTCGTCATGGGTCGTTCAGTCCTTCTCGGCCAGCGCCTGCTTCTGCGCCTGAATCAACGTGAATATCCCGCCCTGGGCCATATCCAGCATGGCCAGGAGTTCGGCGCGCGAGTACGGGTGACCTTCGGCCGTGCCCTGCACCTCGATGAAGTCGCCGTGCTCGTTCATGACCACATTCATGTCGGTCTCGGCGTTGCAGTCTTCCGCATAGTCGAGATCCAACACCGGCGTGCCCTGATAGACGCCGACCGACACCGACGCCACCTGCGCTTGCAACGGATTGGTGGTGAGCGTGCCCTTGTCGAGCAGATGCTGAATGGCGTCGGCCAACGCGACATAGCCGCCGGTGATGCTCGCGGTGCGCGTGCCGCCGTCGGCCTGAATCACGTCGCAGTCGATGGTGAGAGAGCGTTCGCCGAGCGCCTTCAGATCGATCACCGCGCGCAGCGAACGACCGATCAGGCGTTGAATCTCCATGGTGCGACCGCCTTGTTTGCCGCGTGCCGCCTCGCGGTCCATACGCGAGCCGGTCGAGCGCGGCAGCATGCCGTATTCCGCCGTGACCCAACCTTGACCTTTACCGCGCAGAAAACCCGGCACGCGCTCTTCCACGCTGGCGGTACACAGCACGCGGGTATCGCCGAACTCGACCAGCACCGAACCTTCGGCGTGTTTGGTGTAGCGGCGGGTGAAACGGACATGGCGCAGCTCGTCGGCCGCGCGTTGACTGGGGCGCATGGGAATCTCGCGGTTTACTCTGGAGACGCGAGTATAGAGGTGCCGGGGACGCGGGGCCAGGATTAACAGCGTGCCGGAAATATAACTCAGATGATGGCGAGAGCGGCGAAGCAATCTTGTCGCGCGTGCGAATCAGTACGTTACAAGATTGTTTCGACACTACGCGCCGCGCAATGACGGTCGGTCAGGAATCTCTCGGCGAGTCGCTCGAACTTCACTTTCCCTGCATCTCGCGTTCGTAGTCTGCCAGTGCCTGATGGATATCGGCGATGGCGCGGTCGACGGGGTCGTGAGTATGCGTCGTATCGATGGCTTCCGTGCCGCTATCGGTCTGGGTTGCCGCAGGTTGTGTGTCGCGCGCGGATTCCCAACGCAACACCACGCCGCTGACGTTATCGCTTTGCGGATAACTGGCGCGTTCCGCGGCCTCGGCCAGCGCATCCAACGCGCGCGGCAGGTCCGCGTTGTCCAGCATGTTGGTGAGACGTTTTTCGGAGACCGCCGACCACAGGCCGTCGCTGCACAGCAGCAGGATATCGCCCGGCAGCAGATAGATAGCCGGTCCCAGCGTAACCGGCGGCGCTTGTAGCTTGCCGCCCAAACACAGACTGACGTGATTGCGCAACGGATGCAGGCGCGCCTGTTGTTCCGTGAGCAGGCCCGACGCCACCATCTCCGCGACGCGGGTGTGATCGCGGGTGCGCAGTGCGACTTGGCCCTGACGGATCAGATAGGCGCGGCTGTCGCCGACATGCGCCCAGTGCGCTGTGCCATCCTGGATCAGACAGGCGACGCCGGTGGTCAGCGGCTCGATCGGCGGTTTCTGCGCTTGCCCGACGCGCTGAATGGTGCGGTGTGCCTCGCGAAATGCCTCGCGCAGAAACTGCGCCGGATCTTCCAGCCCCTGGCGGGCGCGGAACTGCCGGCTCACGGTATCGACGAAGGCCTGCGCCGCGAGGTCGCCGCGTGCGTGACCGCCCATGCCGTCGGCGACCACCAGCAGCACGGCATCATCGCGTTCCAGCACCAGGCAGCGATCCTGGTTGTTGGCGCGGTTGCCGAGACGGTTGGCTTGGCCGGCGACGTAACGCATGGCCTCAGCCCTTGCCCCAAGGCAGGCTGCCGACGAAGCGTTCCAGGGTGGACGCGGGTTCGACGGGTTCCTCGCCGGGCGGATCTTCCGCGAGCAGCGCTGCGCGGAAGGCGGCCGCGCTTTGCGGGCGCAGCATCGGATCGACCTCCATGGCCCAGTCGATGGCGGCCAGCAGGCTGTTCGAATAGCGTTTGTGGAAAGCGCTGCGCGCGCTTTTGAGGGTATCGCGCTCGTGGCGTTCCTTGGCCGTGAACGGTGGCTTGCCTTCGATGCAGGCGCGCATGGTGGCGCCGAAGGCGTAAATATCGGTCCAAGGACCGACGTAGCCGTTGATCTCGTATTGTTCGATGGGCGAGAAGCCGGGGCTGATAACTTGCCCGGGTTGCGACTGCCGGCTTTGCGGAAAGCCATGCACGGCGCCGAAATCCAGCAGCAAGGGATCGCCGCCCGGTCGGATGTGGATGTTGCCGGGCTTGATGTCCAGATGCAGCAGATCGTGACTGTGGATCAGCGCCAGCCCGTCGAGCAGTTGCGGAAACACCGTGCGCAGAAATTTCTCGCTGAGACTGCCGCCGCGCGCGGTCAGATAGGCTTGCAGGTTTTTGCCGTCCTGGTATTCCATCACCATATACACCGTGCCGTTGGCGCGAAAAAAGCTTAGCACGTTGACGATGTTCGGATGTTTGAGCGTGGCCAGTGCGCTGGCCTCCTGAAAGAACAACATGCGCCCGCGATTGAAGCGACCGGCCGACTCCTCGTCCTTGGGCACGACGCCGTGGTCCTCGCGGCGCGTGGCCAGCCGGCTCGGAATGTATTCCTTGATGACCACGACCTCGCCGGACTCGATGTCGCTGGCGAGATAGACAACGCTGAAGCCGCCGCCGCCGAGGGTTCGGTCGATG
>JACRMO010000060.1 GCA_016214925.1 Gammaproteobacteria bacterium | reverse complement strand
GCAAATCGGGCAAATCGGGCAAATCGGGCAAATCAGGGCGTGCAGTCGCCGGCGGCAAGACCAAGGCGGCCGAAGCACATCAACCGCGCAAACCGCGCAAGCCGCGGCGCCGCAAAAAGTCAGGAGGGAAGCCCGAATGAGACATGTTCATCTGAAAAAAATCATCGCGCTGGCCGTTGCGGTCACGCTGGCCGGCTGTGCCGCCGACGATCCCAATAAACGCGCCAAGACCGGCGCGGCCATCGGTGCCGTGGCCGGTGCCGTGCTGGGGCATCAGCTCGACAGCCGTTCGGGCCGCTACGTCGGCGCGGCGGTCGGTGCGCTGACCGGTGCCGCGGTCGGCAACTACATGGACAAGCAACAGCAGGAGTTCGACAGTGCACTGGCCGAGGAACAGCGCCAGAACACAGTTAATATGCAGCGCATGCAGGACGACAGTTTGAAGATCGATATTTCCAACGAGGTGTCGTTCGATTTCGCCCGCGCCGAGATCAAGTCCTCGTTCCGGCCCACGCTGGACAAGGTTGGCGATGTGCTCAAGCGCTATCCGAACTCGATCGTGCATGTCGTCGGACACACCGATAGCGTCGGTTCCGATGCCTATAACCAGCGTCTATCCGAGCAGCGGGCGCAATCCGTCGTCGATTATCTGGCCAGCATCGGCGTGGCGCGCGAGCGTCTGCGTGCCGAAGGCCGGGGCGAAACCGAGCCGCGCGATACGAATGCGACCGAGGCCGGCCGTCAGCTCAATCGCCGTGTGGAGCTGTACGTCAAGCCGATCGTGGAAGGTCAGGAACAGCACGCCAACGAGCCGCCACCGGTGCAGAACGCGCCTGCGTCATGGCGGTAGCGGATGGCTGAAGCCTCGCGCGTCTACGGACTGCATGCGGTGCGCGCGGTGCTGCGTCAAGAGGACGCGCAGGTGCTGCGCGCCTGGGCGCAGGACAGTCGACACGACCCCAAGCTGGAGAGTCTGATCGGCGAGTTGCAGGCTCAGGGTGTTCAGGTGCAGCGCGTGCCGCGGCGCGAGCTTGATCGAATGCTGCCGGATGCCCGCCACCAGGGCATTCTGCTGGAATTGGCAAGTGGCGCCGCGGTCACCGAGCAGGATCTCGATAGCTTTCTTGCCACGCTTAAGGCGCCAGCCTTGATCCTGGTGCTCGATGGCGTGACCGATCCACATAACCTCGGCGCCTGTCTGCGTTCCGCCGATGCCGCCGGTGTACAGGCGGTGATTTTGCCTAAGGACCGTTCCGTCGGTCTGACCCCCGTGGTGCGCAAGGTAGCCTGTGGCGCCGCCGAAAGCCTGCCGGTCTTTTCCGTGACCAATCTCGCGCGCACCTTGCGCACCCTTCAAGATGCGGGCATCTGGATCTACGGTGCCGCCGGCGAGGCCGAGCAGACTCTGTACGATATTGATTTCACAGGGTCGGTTGCGTTGGTGCTGGGTGCCGAAGGCAGCGGTATGCGGCGCCTGACCCGCGAACATTGCGATGGCCTAGTGAAAATCCCCATGGCCGGGACAGTGGAAAGCCTGAATGTGTCGGTCGCCACCGCCGTGCTGTTGTATGAAGTGGTACGGCAGAGGCGGTAGGGGGAAATCCTGAATTGCATCAGTCATAAGCCTCCTTTAGAATGCGCGGCTCCCATGAGGGTGCCCACGGGCACGCCATGGCTCCTTGCCTCACCGCCCGGATGGTCCGGTTGCGGGAGGCTTAATCCATAAGGGGCAGACTATGCGTCATTATGAAATCGTGTTCCTGGTTCATCCGGACCGGTTGGAAGACTGGGGTCGCCGCCAGCTGGCCTACCCGATCCAGAAAGTGCTCAAGGCACACTACGTGCTGATGAACATCGAGTGCGGTCAGGATGTGCTGAACGAACTGACCTCCGCGTTCCGCTTCAACGACGCGGTGCTGCGCAATATGGTTATCGCCCGCGATGAGGCCGTCATCGAGCCTTCGCTGCTGATCAAACGCGACGATCGTGAGCGCGACGACGTGCGTCGTTCCGATGACGACGACGATGACAGCGACGACGCGAGCGACGCCGCTTAAGTAAAGTGCGGGTGTGCCGCGTGTCGGCACGGGAAGTGTATGTCCCATGACTGATGTTCCGGCCAATGTGCTGGTGATCGAGGGCCTGGTTGTGCAGCCACCGGAGATACGCGTTTCTCCGGCCGGGATTCCGATCAGCCGTTTTGCCATCGAGCACCTGTCGATGTGCGAAGAGGCGGGTCTGCCGCGCGAAGTGCGGTTCCGGCTCGCGGTGGTGGCAACCGGCGAAGACTTGCGACCGCAGGTCGCGGAGCTGCAAGCCGGTCGACGCATCCGGGTACAGGGGTTTCTGGCGCGCGCAGGTTTCCGCAGCGCCGAACACAGTCTGGTACTGCACGCACAGTCGATAGAAATTTTGCACGATGCAAATCGTTAATACGAGGTAATTGGATATGTCACGTTTTTTCCGCCGCCGGAAGTTTTGCCGCTTCACCGCCGAGAATGTCAAAGAGATCGACTACAAGGATCTCGCGACCCTGAAGAATTACGTTACCGAAACCGGCAAGATCGTACCCAGCCGTATCACCGGTACCAAGGCGCGTTATCAGCGTCAGCTGTCCACGGCCATCAAGCGCGCGCGCTTTCTGGCGCTGCTGCCGTACAGCGATTCGCATTGATGTCGTGGTGTTGCGCCGGCCTTGTGTCGGCGCGTTGAGACGGCCGACCGCATGATGCCCGCATGATGCAGGGATTGGCGGCCTTCGCGATGAGCACACGTTGGCGTGCCATCGTGGTGGCGACGCTGAGTGCGGCCGCTGCTTGGTTGTTGCCACCGCTGACCTCGCCGTTGGTGTATCTGGGCGGTGCGGTCGTTGGTTTGGTTACGCTGCGCCTCGGGGCCGTGCAGGGCTTGAGTGTGTTGGTGGCTGGTGGTGTGGCACTCGGTGTATTGGGTGTCATTTCCGGCGGGTTGGCACTGCCAATGATCGCCGGGGCCTGGGTGCTGTGGCTGCCAGTCTGGGCGTTGGGGTTGCTGCTTAGGTCAACACGTTCGCTGGCGCTGAGCTTGCAAGCCGCCGCGACTGTCGGTGTGTTATTAGTCGGGTTGGCGTATCTGTGGTTGGGATCGCCAGAGGCGTGGTGGGCGCCGCGGCTCGATGCGGTGCTTGCGCCGGTATTCGCGGCGCAGGGGTTGAATGCGGGCGATTATCTGCCGGATATGGCGCGCTGGATGACGGCGCTGAGTGTCACGGCACTGATCCTCGGTGTGTTGATGAGTCTGCTATTGGCGCGGGCCTGGCAGGCTGGATTGTATAACCCAGGCGGTTTCGCCGCGGAGTTTCGCAGTCTGCGCCTGGGGCGGAATTTCGCGGTGGCGAGCATGGCGCTGGTCGTATGTGCGATGCTGCTGGACGGTGGCGTGGCGCAAATGCTGACCGATGCCATGGTGACTTTGCTGGTCATCTATGTGCTGCAAGGTTTGGCGCTGGCACATGCGGTTGTGCACAGCACGCAGGCGCATCGCGGCTGGCTGATTGGGTTATACGCAGTGTTGCTGGTGGCCGCTCCGGAGTTCATG
The DNA here is from genome assembly GCA_016214925.1 of Gammaproteobacteria bacterium. GTDB lineage: Bacteria > Pseudomonadota > Gammaproteobacteria > Thiohalobacterales > Thiohalobacteraceae > JAHJQQ01. Next base: position 1,397 of record JACRMO010000060.1, on the reverse strand, counting down.
CCGCTGCTGGCGTTGTTGGGATGGATGGATGCCTGGATCGATTTCCGCGCCCGTTTGGGGCGGAGTGTCTGATCTCGGTGTGTATATCGATTTATGAATGTCATGTGACGAGGTAACGAGTCATGCAAGTGATTCTGCTAGAGAAGGTTGAAAATCTGGGTAACCTGGGCGATCAGGTGAAAGTGCGTTCAGGTTATGGACGTAATTTCCTCATTCCCAAGGAGGCCGCGGCCGAAGCCCTGGCATCGGCGACGGCGCGCAAGGCCAAACTGGACAGTCTTACCGTCACCATCGCGGCCAAGGCCGGCGATGAGGGTAAGCTGTTCGGCTCCGTCGGCACCGGCGACATCGCCCACGCCGTGACCGCTGCGGGGCAGCCGGTCGAGCGTCACGAGGTGCGGTTGCCGGAAGGCCCGTTCCGTGCGTTGGGTGAATATGAGGTCGCGTTGCATCTGCACACCGACGTCAACGCCACGATCAAGCTGATTATCGTCGCGGAATAAGCACTTCCGGGCAACTGCCCGAAATCGTACCAGGAAGGCGGCGACCGCGCTTGTCGGTTGCCGCCGCTCTTGTGTATTCTCCCCGCAGTACAACGTTTCGCTTCCCTGACGATTTCCCTCTGGAGCACACATGCCTGAGTCCGTCCTGTCCACCGAAACGCTCGGTGGCGGTGCCGAGTCGCTCAAGGTTCCGCCGCATTCCATTCCAGCTGAGCAGTCCGTGTTGGGCGGCCTCATGTTGGACAACGATGCCTGGGACCAGATCGCCGACCGTGTTTCGGAAGACGATTTCTATCGGCGCGACCATCGTCTGATTTTTCGCGCCATTGCCGAGCTTGCCGAGGCGTCCAAGCCCTTCGACGTCGTCACGCTCGCCGAGCAATTGGAGAAAAACCGTTTGCTCAACGACGCCGGCGGGCTGGCCTACCTTGGCGCGCTGGCGAAAGACACGCCCAGCGCGGCGAATATCCGTGCCTACGCCGATATCGTGCGCGAGCATTCTGTGCTGCGGCAGATGGTGCGGGTCGGCACCGACATCGCCAATGCCGCGTATTTCCCGGAGGGACGCGAGTCCCGTGAGCTGCTGGATTACGCCGAGTCGCAGGTGTTCGAAATCGCCGAACGCGGCAGTCGCGGCCGGCGCGGTTTTGTGCGCATCAAAGACCTGCTCACACAGGCGGTAGACCGCATCGATCACTTGTTTCAGCTGGACAATCCGATCACTGGCGTACCCACCGGTTTCAATGACTTCGACGAAATGACCGCGGGCTTGCAACCCTCCGATCTGGTCATCATCGCGGGGCGCCCGTCGATGGGTAAGACCACGTTCGCGATGAACATCGCCGAGAACGCGGCCATCAAGCACAAGGTGCCGGTCGCGGTGTTCAGTATGGA
>JACRMO010000201.1 GCA_016214925.1 Gammaproteobacteria bacterium | reverse complement strand
CCGTCGCAGGAGAAGGTCAGGCTGATCATGCCGTTGTACAGGTTAATGGTGCCCAGGCGTAAGTAGATGTTCTCATCCGTGGTGCGTAGTACCTTGAAGGTGTCGAGGATCGATGCGATCTGCTCGGGAGGAATCAGCGCTTCATCGGGGTAAGTCTGCAGCGGATAGACCAGACAGATATCCGGATCGGTGAGGGCGTCGATATCCAGAATGCGGTAACGGTGCGGATCGTCGTTCATCCAGATCGTGGCCTGACTGCTCGAGAAATGGATCTGCGTCTGGAACACGCCGCGCTCGGTGAGCATTTCTTCCAGAATCGCCAGTGTCTGATCCAGGTTGCGGTCCATGGGACTTTCCACCCGGGTCTGCTGAAACAGCAGGTGACGAATGGCCGGATCGCCTTTGATCTGCCGCCAGTATTCGGGTTCCTTGTACAGTTCGGATGTCACGGGCAAGTTGCGCAAGTCGAAGTCGGCGCCCAGATAGCCCAGCACCTCATCATCCCGACGGACACATTGCAGCGCGGTCAGCGACGGTCGCTGCGCATTCAGGCTGATATAGGCGTCGGACAACAGAAAGCCCCAGGGTGGCACGGCTTCCTGCATATAGGGGCGCTGCGAGCGGTCGCGTTTATGGTGTCCTAGCATCAGACCCGCGGGGCCGATGTTTTCGGTGAGCTGGATACCGGTGGTGTCGAGCACATATAAGCTGTTGCAGTACGGTATGCTGGAAAAGCCATATAGCAGTATGTCCTCCATCTGCGGCTTGTTCGGCCACGCGGCATAGAGTTGATCGGCCACCTGCTCGATGGGCTCGCGCAATATGTGCGCCAGTTCTTCGCGTTGACGGTAGATGCTGTCCTTCCATGCGCTGTCCATGTTTACGTCCTCCCGCACCGAGTGCTGTGTATTTCCGCAGATTCAATATTGAGATAGGCAGCTTAGCCCTTCGTTTGGGCATGAATGTGACGCCTATATGAATGTTTATATGCATCTAGCACGCCATGGGATCAATGCCCTGAATGGACAGTCGTTTGCGCGGAATGTTCCTGGCGTGTCGGCCGATTCCGATGAACCAGAATGTAAATATGTTCCGTATCAGTGCAGCAAGCGACACAGGGTGGTGCGTGTCGTGAGGCCGGGGTGAGTGATATGCGCGCACGCAAGGTATGCGGATTGGGTGGATGTACCCATCGAAGTTTGCGAAACGCGTGACCCCAAAGGGCTGTATAAAAAGGCGCGCACCACTCTGCGGAAACATGGTTTGTCCCTTACTGCAGACGCAATGCTTCCGGCACGGGCGTCAATTCGCCGGTTAGCGGCCAACCGTGAGCGTGTGCCTGTGCGGCGATGCTCGTGCTGCGATCGCCGCTGTCGGGATGGCTGGCCATGAACGCGGGTGGTTGTAGTGGCTGCTCGGCCTCCAATCGGGCAAATAGATCGAAGACCGCGGCGGCACCGTTGACGTGCCCGTAGTAGGCGGCGAGGGTGGCCACGGCGCTGGCGTCGGCCGCGCTTTCCTGAGCGCGGTTGAAACTCAACGCCGTGAGCGTGCCGGCGCTGCCGAATACACTGTCGGTCAGGTCGCCGCCCGATACGCCCGCGATTGCCGCCAACGCCAATCCCACCACCACACCGCGCCCCAGACTTACGATGGGATCGCGGTGCTGCACATGGGTGATTTCATGCGCCATCACCATGGCCAGTGCGTTCTCGCTGGGCATTTGTTCGAGCAGACCGCGGAAGACGATCACGTTCCCGCCGAGGGTGGCGAAGGCGTTGACGGTGTCGGCGTCGTCGACGTAATGCACGTGAATGCGCATCTCCGATGGTAGCTGCATGTGTGCGACCAACCCGTCCGCCAAGGTCTGTAGCGCGCGTTCGATCGCCACCTGCGTGGCATCGACGGGCGTATCACCACCGAGATCACCAGCGATCTCCTGTTCATAACTGAAGGGGATGTGCGCGGCGATGGATTCCGCCAGCCAGCCGAGTAGCAGGACAATCGCCAGGATAAGCGCCAGCGCGCCGCCGACCAGCACCGCGAACTCCTTGAGGTGATGCTCGGGGGTGACGTTGATGCCTTCCGGAATCTCGGGGTTTTCGTACTGCACCTTCAAGCCTCGTGTTTTTGCGGTACGCAGGCGGTGCCATAGGCCAGCACCTCGACCGCGCCGATGGCGTTGCGCCGACCTTTGGAGATCGAGGCGGTTTCCAACTTGATGTTGAACACCATATCGGCGCCCAGCGCGCGCGCCTGCGACTTCATGCGCAGGATGGCCTCGCGCCGTGCCCGGTCCAGCAGGCTTTCGTAGGAACGCACGCGACCGCCGAAGATATTGCGTAGCCCGGCCACGAAGCGCTTGAAGTAATCCACTGAAATGACCGCACTGCCGGCGACCAGCTGGGTTTTGCGCGGCACCAGATCGGGCGGGGGGAAGCGCGCCGCGATCAGCAAGATGTTGCGGAAGGCTTTTTCGCGACGATGAATGGAACGGTAATGGCCGGTCTCGGCCATGCGGCCGAAACCGTAACCGAGCGCGAGCAGTGTGACGAATACAATCAGATCGATCATCACTCGCCCTCCAGCACCACCGCCGTTCCATAGGCGAACAGCTCCGCCGCGCCCTGGGCGACCGAAGACGTCGAGAAGCGCACATTGAGCACCGCGTTCGCACCGACCGCGCGGGCCTCTTCCAGCATGCGCGACAGGGACTCTTCGCGGGATTCGTTCAGCAGTTCGGTATAGCCGCGCAGCTCGCCGCCGAAGATGTTCTTCAACCCGGCCATGAGATCGCGGCCGACGTGCTTGGCGCGCACGGTGCTGCCCTGAACCAGACCCAGATGTTTGAGAACCCGGCGACCGGGCACGATTTCGAGATTGCTGACGAGCATGGTGTTCTCCCTGTGTATGTCGATGGCCAAGGAAACCGTCGCCGCAGGGGCTGCACAAGACACAAAGAGATGAAGAGGTCGGGCGCGGCTGTCTGTTGGGGATCGCCTTGCCAAGAGCGATGCAACGGGCCGGATCATTCCTTTGTGCCCTGCGCATTCCTCGCGGTGAGGGCTCCGTTAGAGAGCGCTATCGGCAGGCGGGCGGTGGGCTGTAGGCGGCGGGGAAATCGCCTTGTCCTGGATGTCGCTATACTCAGATCGCGGAATACTGAGGAAGCTGTCCATGTCCAAACCCAAAGAGTTGCGCGGTCCCGATTTCACGCAAGGCTATCCCTTCGCCGAATTGCGTGACGGCGCCATGTTGCTCGGGCACGCCGAGGGCGAGCCGGTGCTGCTGGCGCGGCGTGGCGATGAAGTGTTCGCCGTCGGCGCGGCGTGTACGCATTACGGCGCGCTGTTGAGCGACGGCCTCCTGGTCGACGACACGGTGCGCTGTCCGTGGCATCACGCCTGTTTCAGTCTGCGCACAGGCGAGGCCGTGGCGGCGCCGGCATTCAAGCCCTTGCCGTGTTGGCACGTGGAGCGGGACGGCGACACCCTTCGACTCGCCGCGCGCATACCCGCACCGCAACCGCGCCCTGCGCCGGCCCCGATGTTGATTCAGGCGTTGACCCAGCCACCGGACTCGATCGTCATCGTCGGCGCAGGCGCGGCCGGGACCGCAGCCGCCGACATGTTGCGCAGAGAAGGCTATCGCGGCGCCATCACCCTGATCGGCGCCGAAGCGAACAGTCCGGTCGATCGCCCGAATCTTTCCAAAGACTATCTCGCCGGAAGCATGCCGGAGGACTGGTTGTGGTTGATGCCGGAGACGTATTTCCGCGACCACAACATCGAACTGATCACCGGCGTCGCGGTGACAGCGATCGACCCGGCGCAGCGTCGGGTCAAGCTTGCGGATGGCCGCGCGCTCAGCTATGGCGCTGTATTGCTGGCGACCGGCGCCGAGCCGGTGTGCCTTACGCTACTCGGCGCGGATCTGCCGCACGTCCATTACCTGCGCAGTCTTCCGGACAGTCGGGCGATCATCGCCGCTACCGCCAACGCCAAACGCGCCGTGGTGATTGGCGCGAGTTTCATCGGGCTGGAAGCGGCCGCCTCGTTGCGCGCGCGCGGGTTGGAGGTGCATGTGGTCGCGCCGGACGCGCGGCCACTAGAGCGGGTTCTCGGTCCGGAGATCGGTGATTTCATCCGTGCCCTGCATGAGCAGACGCATGGCGTCATCTTTCATCTCGACACCAAGCCGCGGGCGATCACAACCGATGCGGTCACGCTCGAAAACGGCGAGCGCATTCCCGCCGACTTGGTGGTGGTCGGCGTCGGCGTCCGACCGGCGGTGCAGCTTGCGCAACAGACAGGACTCGCCGTCGACAACGGTGTGCTGGTCGATGCCTATCTCGAAACCAGCACGCCCGGTATTTACGCCGCCGGCGATATCGCGCGTTACACCGACACACACAGCGGCGAACGCGTGCGTATCGAACACTGGG
>JACRMO010000059.1 GCA_016214925.1 Gammaproteobacteria bacterium | reverse complement strand
AGGCGCAGGTAGTCGTAGATTTCGGTAATGGTGCCGACCGTCGAGCGTGGGTTGTGCGAGGTGGATTTCTGTTCGATGGAAATGGCCGGCGACAGGCCCTCGATATGGTCGAGGTCCGGTTTTTCCATCATCGACAAGAACTGCCGCGCATAGGCCGACAGCGATTCGACGTAGCGACGCTGACCCTCGGCATAGATGGTGTCGAAGGCCAGCGAGGACTTGCCGGAGCCGGACAGACCGGTGATGACGATCAATTGGTCGCGGGGCAGATCGATGTCGACGTTCTGCAGGTTGTGGGTCCGCGCGCCGCGTATGCGTATCGTATCCATGTCCGATTTTCGAGGTCTGGGGAACCTGTTACTATACGGCCCCGCGTCTGTTCCGATCAAAAGGTATTCCGGCCGTGAACCAACAATCCCGCGAGCACACTGGCATGCTGCCCGGCGAGCGGCGCGCCGCTGTGTCGCTGGCAGGGATTTTTTCCCTGCGTATGCTAGGGATGTTCATGATCCTGCCGGTGTTTGCCCTTTATACCGACAAGCTGGCCGGCGCCACCCCGGCGTTGATTGGCTTGGCTATCGGTGCCTATGGCATCACCCAGGCGGTGTTGCAAATCCCATTCGGTTTACTGTCCGACCGCTTGGGACGCAAGCCGGTCATCGCCGGGGGGCTGGTGTTGTTCGCGCTGGGGAGCGTGATCGCGGCCATGTCGACCAGCATCTACGGCATCATCCTCGGGCGTGTGGTGCAGGGCGCCGGTGCGATTCCCGGTGTGGTGATGGCGCTGGCGGCGGATCTCACCCGCGAAGAACAGCGCACCAAGGCGATGGCCATTATCGGCATAAGTATCGGGCTGTCCTTCTCTGTCGCGCTGGTCGCCGGGCCGGTGCTTGATCATTGGGTCGGTATTTCGGGCATCTTCTGGCTGACGGCGATGCTCGCCTGTGGCGGTATCGCGGTGTTGTATCTGATTGTGCCGCAGCCGGTCGTCAGTCGTGTGCATCGCGATGCGGAGCCTGTGCCGGCGCAATTTCTCGCTGTGTTGCGCGATGGACAATTGCTGCGGCTCGATTTCGGAATTCTCACCTTGCACATGGTGCTGACGGCGACCTTCACGGTACTGCCACTGGTATTGCGTGACGACTTGGGCATCGCCTCGGCGCATCACTGGTATATCTATCTGCCGGCGTTATTGCTTTCCGTTGCGGTGATGGTGCCGTTCATTATTATCGCCGAGCGGCGTCGGCGTATGAAACCGGTTTTCCTTGGCGCGATTCTGATTGTGGCCTTGGCCGAATTCGGCTTGTCGATGTGGCACAAGAGCCTGCCGGCAGTCGCGATCCTGGTGTTCCTGTTTTATGTTGGGTTCAACCTGCTGGAAGCGACGTTGCCATCTCTGGTGTCGAAAATGGCGCCGCCTGACAGCAAGGGCACGGCCATGGGATTCTATTCGAGCACACAGTTTTTTGGCGCCTTCTTGGGGGGCGTGATTGGCGGTTGGTTGCAGGGGCGGGCCGGCGTGGGCGGGGTGTTGTTGTTTTGCGCCGCAGGTGCGTTGTTGTGGTTGATCGTGGCGACGTCCATGCGCAATCCGCGTTATCTGGCCAGCCATCTCCTGCAGGTGGGTGTTATGGATGCGCACCATGCCCAGCTGCTGGCGCAGCGATTGACGGGCGTGCGCGGCGTGGCCGAGGCGGTGGTCATTGGTGACGAGGGTGTCGCCTATTTGAAGGTCGACAAACATGCCCTGGATGAGCTGGCACTTGCCGAGGTCGTGGCTAACTAGGCGTATTTCAATCGGTTTGAAAACGGGGCGTGTAAGCCCGTATGATGGGGCATTGTCGCGCTGGCCAGTTACATTGAACGGCAACATGCGAGCGACGTAAATTTAATCGGCAAGCGGGTGGAGAAAACGATATGGCGCGTGGAGTCAACAAAGTTATTCTGGTAGGTAACCTCGGCAAGGATCCTGAGGTCCGCTATATGCCGAGCGGTGGCGCTGTCGCGAACGTAACGTTGGCCACCAGCGAGCAATGGAAGGACAAGCAAAGTGGCGAGCAGAAGGAACGTACTGAGTGGCACAGCGTGGTGTTCTATCAGCGCTTGGCGGAAATTGTCGGTGAGTATCTGAAGAAAGGCTCGCAGATCTACGTCGAAGGCAGTTTGCGTACACGCAAGTGGCAGGACAAGGAAGGGAAGGATCGCTATACCACGGAGATCATCGCCAGTGATATGCAGATGTTGGGCGGTCGCAGTGGTGGGGGTGGAAGCGGCGCGGCAATGAGCGGTGGTCGGGAATCGTCCGCACCCGCGGGCGGTGAAGATGCTGGTTTCGGCGGAGGCTTTGACGACGATATTCCGTTCTAGAGTTTCGTTGAAGCGCAATCAATAAACCGCAACCAAGGCGGTGCCGACAGGCCCGCCTTTTTTGTTTGCTCGTTAGGAGCAATACCGTCCGAACGTCACAATTTATTTCATAACCCCGCACTTCGCAGCGCACTCAATTGGCGCAGACGCTGTTCAAACAGTTTCCGATACAAGGCGCTCAAGGCGCGCTCATAGGCGCAATCCCCATCTCCCGCGAAGCGGTGCAATTGGCGCTGGAACATTTGCAATTCCGGGTCGCCCTGAAGGTCGATGGGTGCTGGCAGTCTTTGCTTGATTGAACAGCTCGCGTGCATGTGGCGTCTCTCCCTGTGATTGATCGTGCGATGAGCCTAACGGGTCATCGTGACGCGCATGTGACATTGGATACAGGGACAGGTGGAGGACCCACCCTCCCCGGGTTCGATGCGAATACCTGCGCCTTTACGCTAAATACCGGATAAATCGTAACTTGTTTGAGGATTGTCCCAAGCTATACGGGGCAACACGCTGATGTCCTTGGGAAAACCAGTCGAGCATAGAGTGTATCCGCTAAGTGACTGTCCCTAAAGCCAGAATCTTTTATTTCCGGGGGTGTTTCCCTTGACAGAGTGGCTTGGCGGTTCCTATAGTGTCGAGAAGTGGGTGGTAGTGGAAATAAGTGGCAAAAAAGGTGGGTGCGGGGGGTGTTCTTGTTCAGGGGTGGTAACACCGTCAATCTCGATGCCAAAGGGCGCATGGCTCTCCCGACCCGTTACCGCGGGCAGTTGGAGGAAGGCTGTGGCGGCCAGTTGGTCTTGACCGTGCATGACGACGGCTGCCTGTTGCTGTACCCCGCCCCGGAATGGGACGACATCGAACGCGCGCTGGTGCGACTTCCCAACCAGAACCAGCAGACCCGCCGCCTGCAGCGCATGTTGCTGGGCCATGCCACCGAGGCCGAGATCGATAGTCACGGCCGCATCCTGATTCCCCCGCGGCTGCGGGATTTCGCCAAATTGGACAAACGCGTGGTCCTGGCGGGACTGGGCAAGAAATTCGAAATCTGGAACGAGGAAGCCTGGGATCAGAGTCGCAACGATTGGATCGCGGCAGACAAAGACGGGGCCGACGTGCCCGCGTCTTTGGAAAGCCTGATCCTCTGATCTCATGGCGCAGACAGCTACGCATCGTCCGGTGCTCCTGCGGGAGGCGCTGGAGGGGTTGGTCGTGCGGCCGGATGGAGTGTACTTGGATGGCACGTTCGGACGCGGTGGGCATGCGGCGGCGATCCTCGAACGCCTCGGACCCCCGGGACTCGGCGGGCGGTTATATGCGATGGACAAAGACCCGGAGGCGGTGCGGGTCGCACTTGATCGATTCGGGCAGGATGCCCGCTTCCATATACAGCGAGGCACGTTTGCCATGCTTGGGCAATTGGCACGGGAAAACGGTATAGCGGGTGGAATCAACGGCGTTCTGTTGGATCTGGGTGTGTCATCCCCGCAACTGGATGATGCCAATCGTGGCTTCAGTTTTCTCAAGGATGGTCCACTCGACATGCGTATGGACCCGGAACACGGAATCAGCGCGGCGCAATGGCTGGCCGAGGCCACGGAAACGGAGATCGTGCATGTCCTGCAGGTCTACGGTGAGGAGCGGTTCGCGCGACGCATTGCGCGGACCATCGTCCATGCGCGCGCCGAGCAGCCGATCGTAACGACCCAGCAGTTGGTTGATCTGATCGCGGCCGCCGTACCTACCCGCGAGCGTAACAAGAACCCGGCGACGCGCAGTTTTCAGGCGATACGCATCCACATCAACCAAGAATTGCAGGATCTCGAGCAAGCGCTGGAACAGGTTGTCGATGTACTGGCGCCGGGCGGCCGGCTCGCGGTGATCAGCTTTCATTCGTTGGAAGATCGGATGGTGAAACGCTTTCTGCGCCGCGAGAGTCGTGGTGAAGAGTTGCCCTTGGACTTGCCGGTGACCGGTGGGCCGAAGCCGGGACGCATGCGCTTGATCGGCAAGGCCGTGCAGGCGGGAGCGGAAGAACTGGCCGAGAACCCACGTGCGCGCAGCGCGGTATTGCGCATAGCAGAGCGTCTTGCATGAAAGCCATCGGCCTGCTGCTGCCAATTCTGTTGCTGGCAGTGATCGCGTCGGCATTGGGTGTTGTCTATACCAAGCACCAAAGCCGGAAATTGTTCATCGTCCTGCAGAATCTGGAGGCGGCGCGAGACGAGATGAATATCGAATGGGGACAGTTGCAGTTGGAGCAGAGCACGTGGGCGACGCATGGTCGTGTTGAAGGGCTTGCCCGCGAGCAACTGAAAATGACTTCACCGGCGCCCGACGCCGTGGTGATTGTGCGGCCATGACACGTAGAACCGGACAAGCTGAATTCATCGGTCGGCAATATGTCGTGCTGGTGCTGTTCGCGACCGCCTTCAGTGCCTTGCTCTGGCGCGCCGTGGACCTGCAGGTCTTCAATCAGGATTTCCTGCAAAACCAGGGCGACGCGCGACATCTGCGCGTGGTGACCCTGGCCGCGCACCGCGGCATGATTCTGGACCGTAACGGCGAACCGCTGGCGGTGAGCACGCCGGTCGATTCCGTGTGGGCCAATCCGCTGGAACTGGCCACGGCACGCGAATACTGGCCGGCCTTGGCCAAGATTCTGGAGCTGGATCCCGATCAATTGCGGCGCATGCTGGAGGCGCGCGCCGAGCGCGAATTCGTCTATCTCAAGCGGCATATCGATCCGGCTATCGCAGAGCAGGTGCGGGCGCTGGGTGCGCCGGGCGTGGCCTTGCAGCGCGAATACCGCCGCTATTACCCGGACGGTGAAGTGGCCGCGCAGGTGTTGGGTTTCACCGATGTCGACGATGTGGGCCAGGAAGGGGTCGAGCTCGCCTTTGAAGAATGGATGCGCGGCGAACCCGGCGCCAAGCGCGTCGTCAAGGATGGCAAACACGCCATCATCGAAAACGTCGAGAGCTTGCGTCCCGCGCGACCGGGCCGCGATCTCACGCTGAGCATCGACCGCCGGATTCAATATCTGGCCTATCGCGAACTGAAGGCCGCCGTGCAACAGCACAAGGCGCGTTCCGGTTCGATGGTGGTGTTGGATACGACGACGGGTGAAGTGCTGGCGATGGTCAACCAGCCGTCCTACAACCCCAACAACCGCACGCGCTTCAACGCCAGCGCACTGCGCAACCGCGCCGTCACCGATCTGTTCGAGCCGGGCTCGACGCTCAAGGCCTTCACGGTTGCCTGCGGGCTGGAGACGGGACAGTACCGGCCGGATACGCCGATCGATACCACGCCGGGTTATTACCGCGTGGGTGTGAACATGGTGCGCGATACACACAACTACGGTCCTTTGGATGTGACCGGTGTCATCCGCAAATCCAGCAATGTCGGTTCCAGCAAGATAGCGTTGTCTCTGGACAAACAAACGTTCTGGTCGCTGCTGAGTCGCTTGGGCTTCGGTGCGGTGAGCGCCAGTGGCTTCCCGGGCGAGGCCTCCGGCTTGCTGGTGAATTACCGGCGCTGGCGTCCGATCGAACAGGCAACACTGTCATTCGGCTATGGCCTGTCGGTGACACCGCTGCAACTCGCGCAGGGCTATGCGGTGCTGGCGGCCGACGGCGAGTTGCGGCCGGTGTCGTTCCTCAAGCAAACGCAAGCGGTGCGCGCGGAGCGCATCATCTCGGCGAAGACGGCCACCGAAGTGCGCGCCATGTTGGAAGAAGTGGTAAGCGCGCAGGGCACCGCACCCGCTGCACGCGTGGTCGGCTATCGCGTCGGCGGTAAGACCGGCACGGTACGCAAGTCCATCGCGGGCGGCTACGCAACCAATAAATACGTGGCGGTGTTCGCGGGCATCGCGCCGATCAGCCGTCCCCGGCTGGCTGCTGTGGTGATGATCAACGAGCCCAGCAATGGCGATTATTACGGCGGCAAGGTGGCGGCACCGGTATTTTCCAATGTGATCGCGGGCGCGCTGCGTTTCCTCAATGTCGCGCCGGATGCGGTGGAAGAAGATCCCGCCACACCGGTGCAGCATGTGGCGTTAGGAGGCCGGCCATGATGGCTGCCCAGCGTTTGTCTCAGGCGCCGCTGTTGTCCGAACTGTTGCAGGGTCTCGCGCGGGTGAGTTCGGCGCAGGATGTTGCGGTGCACGGATTGGCCCTCGACAGTCGGCAGGTGCGACCCGGTTATCTGTTTTTCGCTGTCGCCGGCAACCATGTGCATGGCATCGATTTCGTGGCCGACGCCTTGGCCGCCGGCGCGGGCGCTATTGCCTGGGAACCCACCGATGCCATCACCGAAGATGCCGCGGCATTGCGCGCGGCCGCGGTGCCCGTGGTCGCGGTTGAACGACTCGGACGGCAAGTGGGACTGATCGCGGCGCGTTACTTTGGACAGCCGTCCCGGGAAATGTTCATGGTCGGTGTCTTGCGGACCGGCGTGCATACCACGCCCGATGCACTCACGCTGCAACAAGAGCTGGCTGCGTTGCAGGAAAACGGTGCCCAGGCCGTGGCCATGGAAGTGTCTTCGCACGGCCTCGATCAGGGGCGTGCCGCCGGCATTGGCTTCGATGTGGCGGTGCTGACCAATCTGAGCCGCGATCATCTCGATTACCACGGCAACGAACAGGCCTATGCCGAGGCCAAGCGGCGGCTGTTCACACTGCAGGATCTGGGCGCTGCGGTACTCAACCTGGACGATGCCTTCGGTCAGACGCTGTTTGCCGAATTGCCGGTGACACTGCCGGTGATCGCCTATACGCAGGAGCCCACCGCGTTGCGTCCGAACGCGCGCCCGAACACACGTTGGTTGTGTGCGCAAGACGTGGTGACCAGCACCGCGGGCATGCGCATGAACGTGCCGGGCAGTTGGGGCGAAGGTGTCTTACAGACGCGTCTGCTGGGGCGTTTCAATGTCAGCAATCTGCTCGCCGCGCTAGCCGTTTTATTGTTGCGCGGTATTCCCTTGGACGCAGCGCTCAAGCGCCTGGCCGAGGTGCAGACCGTTCCCGGACGCATGGAAACATTCGGCGGTGGCGCGCAACAACCGCTGGTGGTGGTGGACTATGCGCATACCCCGCGCGCACTCGAACAAGTGCTTGGCGCCTTGCGCGCGCACTGCGAAGGCCATCTCTGGTGCGTGTTCGGTGCCGGCGGCGAGCGCGATATCGGCAAGCGTCCCTTGATGGGCGCGATTGCCGAGCGTCTTGCCGACCACGTCATTCTCACCGACGACAATCCGCGTCACGAAGATGCGACGCAGATCGTCATGGATATTCTCGCCGGCATGCAAGACCCGGACGCCGTGTATGTGCAGCGCAATCGCGGCCAGGCCATCGCGCAAGCACTGTCCAGCAGCAGCGCCGGCGATATCGTACTGATTGCCGGCAAGGGCCATGAGGATTATCAGCAAGTCGGCGATCAGCGCTTGCACTTCAGCGATCGCGAACAAGTGTGCGCCTTGCTAGGGGATGATGTTTTGGGAGGCGACGCGCCATGATGGCCATGCGTCTGTCGGAAGCGGCCGATCTGCTGCGGGCCAAGCACGCCGGGATGGATGTGAGCTTCGCGGGCGTGAGCACCGATACCCGCACCTTGGCGGCCGACAATCTGTTCTTCGCCCTGGTTGGACCGCGTTTCGACGGTCACGAATATCTCGATCAGGCGCAAGCGCGCGGCGCGGCCGCGGCCGCGGTGAGTCGTCCGGTCACGACGCAATTGCCCTTGCTGCAGGTCGCCGATACCCGCCTGGCCTTGGGTCAACTGGCGCGGCACTGGCGCGGCCGGTTTACGATCCCGGTCGTTGGCGTTACCGGCAGCAATGGCAAGACCACGGTCAAAGAGATGCTCGCCTCTATTCTCGGGCGCAACGGCGCGGTTCTGGCGACCAAGGGCAATCTCAACAACGATATCGGTGTGCCGCTGACACTGGCGCAGTTGGGCGCCGAACACCGCAGCGCCGTGATTGAGCTGGGCGCCAATCATGCCGGAGAAATCGCCTACCTCACGCAACTTGCACAGCCCACCGTCGGCCTCGTGACCAATGCAGGCCCCGCGCACCTGGAAGGCTTCGGTTCGCTCGAAGGCGTGGCACGCGCCAAGGGCGAGTTGTTCGCAGGACTCGATGCGCAGGCAACGGCCGTGATCAATGCCGACGATCGCTTTGCGCCGCTGTGGCGCGAACTGGCGGGCGCGCGGCGGGTGCTGAGTTTCGGTGTGCAGATGGATGCCGATGTGCGCGCGACGTATACAGCGCTCGCGCACGGTACCGAATTGCGCATGCAAACACCGCAAGGCCGTGTCGAACTGCTGCTGTCGCTGCCGGGTCGGCACAACGTGCTGAATGCCCTCGGCGCGACGGCCGCCGCGCTCGCTGCCGGCGCCGATCTGGCCACCATCAAAGACGGCTTGGAAAACCTGGGCGGCGTCTCCGGCCGCTTACAGCGCAAGACGCGCGCGGATGGCGGGCTGGTGCTGGACGATACCTACAATGCCAACCCCGCCTCAATGCGTGCGGCTATCGATGTGCTGCGTGAATTGCCCGGCGAATCCTGGCTGGTGCTCGGCGATATGGGCGAACTCGGCGACGACGCCGAACGTCTGCACGCCGAGATCGGCGAGTACGCGCGCGCGGCCGGATTGGCCGGACTGTTCACCCTCGGCACGCTGTCCGCGCAGGCGGGCCGGGCCTTCGGTCCCAAGGCGCAGGTGTTCGGCGAACTCGATGCGCTGGTCGCGGCTTTGCGCACGCAACTGCACCCGGATATCAATCTGCTGGTCAAGGGCTCGCGCAGTGCCGGCATGGAGCGCGTCGTGGTGGCATTGACCGCCGCCGAGCAGGCGGGGGATTTCGCATGTTAGTCCTGCTCGCCGATTACCTCAGCCAGTATTACCGCGCCTTCAATGTCTTTCAGTACCTGACCCTGCGCGCGATTCTCGGCGTGCTGACCGCACTGAGTATTTCTCTCATGGTCGGCCCCGGCATGATCCGCTGGCTAAGTCAGTATCAGATCGGCCAGCAAGTGCGCAACGACGGTCCGCAGACGCATCTGAGCAAGGCCGGCACACCGACCATGGGTGGCGCGCTGATCCTGGTGGCGATCGCCGTCGCCACGCTGCTGTGGTCGGATCTCAGCAACCGTTATGTGTGGGTCGTGCTCGGCGTGACCTTGCTGTTCGGTGTGATCGGCTGGGTCGACGATTACAAGAAACTGGTGCTGCGCAATTCGAAAGGTCTCGCGGCGCGTTGGAAATATTTCTGGCAGTCGGTGATCGCATTGGTCGTCGGGGTGTTTCTCTACTACACCGCACAGACGCCCTATGAAACCCAGCTGATCGTGCCGTTCTTCAAAACCGTCGCCATCGACTTGGGTGTCGTCGGCTTTGTGCTGCTGTGTTACTTCGTCATTGTCGGTTCGAGCAATGCGGTGAATCTCACCGATGGTCTGGATGGTCTGGCGATTCTGCCGACGGTGATGGTCGCCGGTGCGTTGGCGGTGTTTGTGTATACCACCGGCAATATCAAATTCGCCGGCTATCTCGGCATCCCCTACATCCGCG
>JACRMO010000200.1 GCA_016214925.1 Gammaproteobacteria bacterium | reverse complement strand
GGCGATGACGCTGATTTTATAACCGTTGGCCTCTTCGGTCTGGCGTGCCGCCGCGCCGCGGGCCTTGGGAATCACATCATTGGCGTAGGCCTTGGCCTCCTGCTTCTGCCGGTCCTCATCCTCGCGCGCCTTGATGGCATCGACAAAAGCCCCTTGAACTTCTTCAGGCGGCTGCGCTTCCACCAGATTGACGACCGTCACCCGAATACCTGTCTGGTACTGGTCCAGAATGGTTTGTATGAGCGGCTTTGCCTGAATCACGATTTCCCCACGACCTTCGGTGAGGACAAAATCCATCTTGTTCTTGCCGATAATCTCGCGGATCGCGCTCTCGGTCGCCTGTTTGAGGGTGTCGTCGGGATCGCGCACGTTGAACAGATACTCCTGCGCATCCTTGACTTGGTATTGCACCTCAAGCCGTATATCGACGATGTTCTCATCCTTGTTCAGCATCAGCGCTTCGCGCGGCACGGGTTGCTGATTGCTGGTGCCGCCACCGGCGGAGCGATAACCCACCTCGACGGAACCATGCCGCCCGACATCGACCAGTTCGACTTGTTCGATGGGATAGGGAATGTGCCAGTGCGGACCGGGCATGGTCACCTGACTGAATTTACCGAAGGTCAGTTCGACACCGCGCTTGCCTTCGTCGACGATGTAGATGCCGCCGAACAACAGCCAGATGACCAGCGCGACCGCAACGATCGCGCCGAGGGGAAACATACCGCCGCCACCGTTGCGGGCACCGCCACTGCGGCAACCCCGGGCTACGACTGAAGCCTATGCTCCAACCGTCCCGCCATCACCGCGCGTTAGGGATTGTGATTCTGTTCCGGAATCCGTGTGTCGTAGCGCATCCGCCGGGGCCTTATGAGCCGCCGGTCAGGCGCATGTAAGTGTGCCCAAGTGTGTCGGGACGCACGATTTTATGGGGCTTGGGCCGCGCCCGCAAGGAAATCACCTTCGGGGGCAGAGAATAACCGGACCTCGACGCCCTGACGCGCGCACTGGCGCTCCAGTTCGGTACGCGGCATAACCACCTCCAACCAGCATGCCCCGCCATTCTCGAAGCGTTCCTGACGCACGGCGCCACTGCGGAACAGCTCGGCACGCAGGCGGCCGGCCGCTGCCGGCAAGCGCAGCCAACCGCAGGCCAGCGGCCCCTTGAGCAGATCGCCCAATGCCTCGCGCAGCAGACCCAGGCCCGCGCCGCTCAGCGCCGAGACCCACACACGGGTCGGCCGTCCCTCGGCGTCACGCTCCAAGCGCGGCGGCTCGTCAAGCCGATCCAATTTGTTGTACACCAGCAGTTGCGGCACCTCGCCGGCGCCGACCTCCTGCAAGACCTGGTTGACCTGACCAATACGCTCGCTACGTTCCGGATCGCTGGCATCCACCACATGCAGCAGCAGATCGGCGCCGCGCGTCTCTTCCAAGGTGGCGCGAAACGCGGCGACCAAATCATGCGGCAGGTGTTTCACGAAACCCACCGTGTCCGCCAGAATCACCGGTCCAACTTCGGCGATATCCAAACGCCGCAGCGTCGGGTCCAAGGTCGCGAACAACTGATCGGCGGCGTAGACACCCGCGCCGGTCAGGGTATTGAACAAGGTCGACTTGCCGGCGTTGGTATAACCGACCAGCGAGGCGGTCGGCAGTTCCGCGCGCGTCCGCGCACGGCGGCCTTGGGCGCGCTGACGCTGCACCTTGTCCAAGCGTCGATGCAGTTGCTTGATGCGTGCACCGAGCAGACGCCGGTCGGTTTCCAGCTGCGTCTCGCCGGGACCGCGCAGACCGATACCGCCCTTCTGTCGTTCCAAATGGCTCCAGCCGCGCACCAGTCGCGTGGACAGATGCTGTAACTGCGCCAGTTCGACCTGTAATTTGCCTTCAAAGGAGCGCGCACGCTGGGCGAAGATATCCAGGATCAAGCCGGTGCGATCCAGCACGCGACATTGCAGGAGTTTTTCCAGATTGCGTTCCTGACTCGGCGACAGGCTGTGGTTGAACAACACCACCTCGGCCTTGTGCTCGACCACGGCCAAGTGAATTTCCTCGGCCTTGCCGCTGCCGACGAAATACTTGGGATCGGGACTGGAACGCACGGCCGTGATGACCGCAACCGGCGTGGCGCCGGCCGAGGTGGCCAGATCGGAAAATTCCTGGAGATCTTCGGGATCCCGGTCACCGGGGAAATCGACATGGACCAGGATGGCGCATTCACCACTGCGGGGGCGTTCGAACAATCAACGTCCCCCGCCCGGGGCATACGGATCAGGCATTACCCGGTTCCGGACTGCTGCTGACCTCGTCAGCGCCCGGGATGCGCACATTGCGCGCCGGCACCACGGTGGAAATCGCATGCTTGTAGACCATTTGACTCACACTGTTCTTCAACAGCACGACAAACTGATCGAAGGATTCGATCTGGCCTTGCAACTTGATTCCATTCACCAAGTAGATCGATACAGGAACCCGCTCTTTACGCAAGGCATTGAGAAACGGTTCCTGTAGGGATTGTCCGCGTGACATTTCAGTTCTCCTTTTTTTAATTATGCTCGCCAACAGTCGTCTCCAATCGGTTCTGCATCTGAGCGTGCCATTGAACAAATGATAATTGTATAAGCGCGGGGCATAACCTCGGCCACAACCCAGGGGGTTAGTTAATCTTTCAGCCTCAGTCGAAAGTGTAGCATAGTCATAATCATAGTTTGTCCACAAGTTTATGCTCCCGGATCAGGCCCGTGACCCGATCGACCAGATCAGGGGCGTCGGCATCCATCCAGAGCACCTCCGGTTCTCCCCGCAGCCAGGTCAATTGACGCTTGGCGTATTGGCGTGTGGCGATCACCGCTCGCTCGCACATCTGCGCATAATCGAGCTCGCCAGCCAGATACTGCCAGACTTGGCGATAACCCACGGCCCGCAACGCCGGCATCTGCGCGCCGAGGTCGCCGCGCCGGAACAGTCGTTCCACCTCGGCGATAAAACCTTGTTCGAGCATCTGCACAAAACGCTGGCCGATGCGCGTGTGCAGCACCTCGCGTTCGCGCGGAGCCACAGCCAGCTTGAGCAGTGACACCGGCCGCATAGCAGGGTCGCGTTCGGCGAAATGCGCGCTCAACGGACGACCACTGAGTTCGTAGACTTCCAACGCGCGTTGGATACGCTGCGGGTCGTTGCGGTGGATGCGTGCCGCCGCCTGCGGATCGACCGCGGCGAGACGTGTATGCAGCGCCTCCGATCCCAACTCGCGCCATTGCGCCTGCAGACGCGCACGCACAGCAGAATCGGCGCTCGGCAGCGGCGACAATCCCCGCTCTAGGGCACGGAAATACAGCATCGTCCCACCCACGAGTAAGGGTAGACACCCGGCCGCGCGGATTTGTTCCATCTCATGCAGACAATCGGCGCGAAAGCGCGCTGCGGAATAAGCTTCACTGGGATCCAGAAAATCAATCAGGCGGTGCGGTGCAATGCGCAGTGTCTCTGCATCCGGTTTGGCGGTGCCGATATCCATGCCGCGATACACCAGCGCGGAATCCACACTGACGATCTCGAACGGGAAACGCCGTACGAGTTCAACGGCCAGACCGGTCTTGCCTGCGGCGGTCGGCCCCATGATGCACAGCACCGGCAGATCGGATTTGGGCGTATCCACCGCGCCGTTCACTGGCCGCGCAGGAACAGGCGGTCCAATTCCTCCAGGCGCAACTGCACCCAGGTGGGGCGGCCGTGATTGCACTGGCCGCTGCGTTCGGTCTGTTCCATATCGCGCAACAGGGCATTCATTTCGGCGATACTCAATTGCCGGTTGGCGCGCACCGAACCATGACAGGCCATGGTCGAGAGCACTGCATTGTGCGCCTCGCGCAGGCGCGTACTGATGCCGTGCTCGCTCATGTCCGACAACACATCGCGCACCAACGCGGCGACATCGGCGCTGCGCAACAAGGCAGGCACCTGCCGCACCACTAGGCGTTCCGGCCCCAGGCGATCGATCTCCAAACCCAGTTCGGCGAACACGGCCGTCGCTTCTTCGGCCAATGCCGCCTCGCGCTCGCTGACCGCGACGGTCACCGGCACCAGCAAAGGCTGTGGCACTATCGCCCCGCGGATGCAGCGCGGCATAACTCTCGATCTGCTCGGCCACCCGCAAGGGCATGGGCTGCTGATGCGGGAGCTCGCGGCTGAGACTTGCAAACCCTGGCGCTAGCGGCGCTATCTGTGCAGCCATCGGTGCAGTCACGGCCGGGCGCGCGCCGGCCAAGGCCTCGTGCAAGGAACGGAACAGGAAATCATGCACCAAGCGGCTATCGCGGAACCGTACCTCATGCTTAGCCGGATGTACGTTTACATCGACGGCGGTCGGATCGATGTCCAGATACAACACGAAGGCCGGATGTCGACCGTGGAACAGCACGTCTTGATAGGCTTGGCGCACCGCATGCGCGATGAGCTTGTCGCGCACCATGCGGCCGTTGACGAAGAAATGCTGCAAGTCGGTCTGACTGCGTGAAAAAGTCGGCTGCGCAATCCAGCCCGACAGACGCAGGTCCGCGGCGGCGTGCTCGACATACAGGCTCTGCTCGATGAACGGCTGACCGCACAGTTTGGCGATACGCTGATCACGTTGCGCACGGCTCTCCGCTGCAGGCAGACGCCACAACGCGCGCTGATTGTGGTTGAGCGTGATGTCGACGCCGAAGCGGCTGAGCGCGATGCGCCGCACGACGTCTTCAATGTGCTTGAACTCGGTAGCCTCCGCGCGCAGAAATTTGCGCCGCGCCGGCGTATTGAAGAACAGATCGCGAATCTCCACCGTAGTCCCATGCGGGTGCGCCGCCGGCGCGGGTGTCATCTCGCGCTCGGAACCGTCGCCGCTGACGCGCCAACCTGCCTCGGTCTCTGCGGTGCGCGAGGTCAAGCTCAGCCGCGACACCGAGGCGATGCTTGGCAAGGCCTCGCCACGGAACCCGAGACTCGCGACCTGTTCCAGATCCTCAAGGCTGGTGATCTTGCTGGTGGCATGCCGGGCCAGCGCCAGGGCCAGCTCGTCGCGCGCGATGCCAATACCGTCGTCACGCACCCGGATCAACGCCCGGCCGCCTTGTTCGATATCGATCTCCACACGCCGCGCGCCGGCGTCCAGGCTGTTTTCCAGCACTTCCTTGACCACCGACGCGGGGCGCTCGACCACCTCGCCGGCGGCGATCTGATTGATGAGTTGGGGAGGCAGTAGGCGAATCGACATGGCAGCAAGAATACCAGAGTCCACCCAAGATCCGGCTAGGTAGGCACATTGGCAGGAGCGGCCTTGGCCGCGAACGGGTAACCGGGAGTAGACATCGGCCCGCGATGTTCGCGGCCAAGGCCGCTCCTACACGCGGGGCAACGCCAGGATCAACTGTCCGTGGCGGGAATGCGCAGCACCGACCCGACCCGCAGGCGGTCGCCGGTGAGATTATTGGCCAGGCGCAAGCGCTGCATGCTGACGGCATAACGCTCGGCCAACTCGGACAGGGTTTCGCCGCTCTTGATGACATGCGCCTGACCGGCCACCGACTCGGTTCCAGCATCACGACTTGCCACCAGCGTCTCGGATTCGCCATTGGAATCGCGATTGGCCATGACCGTGCCGGGCGGCGGATTCTCGCGGAAATAGGCACGAATGCCCTTCATGATCGCCTGCGCCAGACGTTGTTGATGCCGAGTATCGCGCAACTGACGTTCCTCGGTGGGATTGGAGATGAACGCGGTCTCCACCAGGATTGACGGTACATCGGGTGATTTCAGCACCATGAAGCCGGCCTGCTGCACCCGCGACTTGTGTACATTGCCGATGTGTTTGAGTTCACCGAGGACATTATCGGCGACGCTCATGCTCGCCTCGATGCTGGCCGATTGCGACAGATCCAGCAACACGCTTTTCAGCAGATCGTCTTTGTCGTTGAGACTGACACCGCCGACCAGATCGGCCGCGTTTTCCTGATCGGCCAGGATACGTGCCATTTCCGATGTGGCGCCGCGCTCGGACACGACGAACACGGAAGAACCCTGCGCGCGGTGATCGCTGAAGGCATCGGCATGAATCGAGACGAACAGATCGGCGCGCTGCGTGCGCGCCTTTTTCATGCGATCGCGCAAGCGGATAAAGTAATCGCCATCGCGCACCAGTACCGGGCGCATGCCCGGCTCGCTGTCCACCAAGGTCGCCAATTTACGCGCAATGGCCAGCACCACGTCTTTTTCATGAGTACCCGACGGGCCGCGCGCGCCGACATCCTTGCCGCCATGACCGGCATCGATCGCAACGATCAGCTCGCGTCCACGACCGGCATCGCGCGCGGTTTTGACGGGCGCGGCAGGTGCCGCGGGGGCACGCGCCATGGTTTCCACCGGCGCGGTATCCACAACGGATTCGGCAACGCGCGGTTTAGGCGCGGGCGCCGCCTGCACAACCACCGCCTCGACCGGTTTAGGTTGGACACGCTTTTGTACGCTGGTTTTTGCTGTCGCGATCTTGGGTGTGACGTTGGACGTGGCTTTGGATGTAACTGAAAATGTAGCTGGGGATGAAGCTGGAATTTGTGCCCGCGCGACAAGCGGCGCCGCTGCGGTGGTTGTGCGCGCGGGCGTCGCGGCCACGACAGGTTTGACCCGTGCTGTCGGTGCCGCTGCAGTCATACTGCCGAGCAGATCCACGACGATGCGATGACCGTTCACGCCATCGGGTTTGAGATAGAAACTACGGGGTTTGACTTTACCCGCGAGGTCCAGCACCACACGCAGATCGTGACCGTTGCGGATACCCGTGCGCAGCCCTCGTATCACACCTTGATTGCCGTGCGCGCTTACGCCCGATTGCATGCGCGCATCGCGCAAGTCGATCACGACCCGGTCCGGGCCGCTCAGGGTGAGGAGTTGATGTTCGGCAGGTCCACTGAGCGTGAGTACCACGCGCGTGCTGTCGGGCGAAGTCCACAAGCGCACGCCCTGCACCATGGCCGGATTGGCCAAGCAGACACCGGCTAATAGCCCGCACAGCAGCCCGACAATACAACGACGCAAGACCATCCCCGCCCCTCTCGTGAATGGGTATGGCTAAATCTAGCCACATACCGCGGGGGATTTCAAGTCTTTTTCTTATTTATTCCGTTGGATAGGCCCGCTATCTCATTCGATGCCCTAGTTAGCCACGGCATCTACTTGTTGGGCAACCCGCGCACCGGCGGGTGATTGCCCAATCAGCGTAACCAAGCGCCCGTCGCCTTGGTATGCGATCCGGATCTCCAGGTCGGCGGCGGGGAGCACACCCTGCCCGCGTTCCGGCCATTCGATGAGCGCCAGACTGGTACCGTCCAGGAGGTCGCGCAAACCGATCCACTCCAACTCCTCGGCATCGCCAAGACGGTACAAATCCAGGTGATACACCCGCCGCTCCGAGAATTCATAGGGCTCGACCAGCGTGTAGGTTGGGCTGCGCACATGACCTGTATGCCCCAGACCACGCAGGAAGCCGCGCACCAGGGTGGTCTTGCCCGCGACCAGATCGCCGCTGAGA
>JACRMO010000058.1 GCA_016214925.1 Gammaproteobacteria bacterium | reverse complement strand
TTGGCGCAACTGTATGAGGCCAACAAGCTGGTCGAGGCGCAACGCCTGCAACAGCGCACCCAATTCGATATCGAGATGATGATCGAGCTGGGCTATTGCTCGGGTATCGAGAATTACTCACGCTATCTGTCCGGGCGGCAGGCCGGCGAACCGCCGCCAACCTTGTTCGATTATCTGCCGGCCGAGGCCTTGCTGGTGATCGACGAATCGCATGTGACCATCCCGCAGCTCGGTGGCATGTACCGCGGCGACCGTTCGCGCAAGGAAACACTCGTCGAATATGGGTTTCGCTTGCCGTCGGCGTAGGACAACCGACCGCTCAAATTCGAGGAGTTCGAACGGCTGGCGCCGCAGATGATTTTCGTGTCGGCCACACCAAGCCAGTACGAGGCGGAACATGCCAGCCAGATCGTGGAGCAGGTCGTGCGACCGACCGGTCTGGTCGATCCCGAGATCGAAGTGAGGCCGGTGGGCAGTCAGGTCGACGACCTGCTGTCCGAGATCCGCAAACGTGTTGCCGTCAACGAGAGCGTATTGGTGACGACGCTGACCAAGCGCATGGCTGAGGATTTGACCGAATACCTGGCCGAACACGAGGTGCGCGTGCGCTATCTGCATTCGGATGTCGAGACTGTCGAGCGCGTCGAGATCATCCGCGATTTACGTCTCGGTGAATTCGATGTGTTGGTCGGCATCAATCTGCTGCGCGAGGGTCTGGACATGCCCGAGGTCTCGCTGGTCGCTATTCTGGATGCGGATAAGGAGGGTTTTCTGCGTTCGGATCGTTCGCTGATCCAGACCATCGGCCGCGCCGCACGGCACATCAATGGCAGGGCGATTCTCTATGCGGACAAGATCACCGGCTCCATGCGCCGCGCCATGGACGAGACCGACCGTCGCCGTGCCAAACAGGTCGCCTACAATCAGGCGCATGGGATTACGCCGCAGAGTATCCGCAAATCCGTGGCTGACATCATGGAGGGCGCGGGTGCCGGCATCGGCGGTCAGCGCCGTCAGGGTCAGGTGGCGGAACCGCAGGCCGAGTACGCCCACCTTACGCCGGTTCAAGTGGCGCAACGGCTCAAGCAACTGGAACGGCAGATGTACGAACACGCCCGCAATCTGGAATTTGAAACCGCCGCACGCTTGCGCGACGAGATCCGCACGCTGCGCGAGGTCGGCCTGGGACTTCCGGAGCTGGCGCAGGCCCAGGACAGCTGATGGCGTCGATCTAGCGCTTGCCACGCGGCGGCGTGTTCCTGTATCTTTGCCCACCTTCGCAGGCGCGTAGCTCAGTTGGTTAGAGCACCACCTTGACATGGTGGGGGTCGTTGGTTCGAGTCCAATCGCGCCTACCAATACCTCAAAACGGGGACAGATTTGCAATCTGTCCCCGTTGCATGTGGCCCCTCGTATAGGTCACCACTGGAGATAACCGATGCCCACCATTACGCTCCCCGACGGCAGTCAGCGTCAGTTCGATCAACCCATCACCGTTCACGATGTCGCCGCCTCGATTGGCCCGGGTCTGGCCAAGGCCGCGCTTGCCGGTCGGGTCGACGGTCAGTTGGTCGACACCTCTCAGCTCATCGATCGGGATGCGCAGCTCGCCATCGTTACTGAGCGTGACGCGGACGGTTTGGATGTCATCCGCCATTCCACCGCGCATCTGCTTGCACAAGCGGTGAAGGCGCTGTTCCCAGACGCGCAAGTCACCATCGGTCCGGTGATCGAGGACGGGTTCTACTACGACTTTGCCTATTCGCGGCCGTTCACGCCGGAAGATCTCGCGGCCATCGAGGCCAAGATGACCGAGCTGGCGGCGGCGGATTTCACGGTCAGTCGCAAGATCATGCCCCGCGATGAAGCCGTCGGCTTCTTCCGCAATCTGGGCGAGGCCTACAAGGCCGAAATCATCGAGAGCATCCCGGCCAACGAAGATATTTCGCTGTATCAGCAGGGTGACTTCATCGATCTGTGCCGCGGCCCGCATGTGCCATCGACGGGCAAGCTCAAGGCCTTCAAGCTGATGAAGGTGGCCGGTGCCTACTGGCGCGGCGATTCGCGCAACGAAATGCTGCAACGCATCTACGGGACCGCCTGGACGGATGCTAAGGCGCTAAAGGCCTACCTGCATCGGTTGGAAGAGGCCGAGAAACGCGACCACCGCAAGATCGCCAAACAACTGCACCTGTTCCACATGCAGGAAGAAGCACCGGGCATGGTGTTCTGGCATCCGAACGGCTGGACCGTCTGGCAGAAGGTCGAGCAGTACATGCGCGACAAACTGAGCGCCAACGGCTATCAGGAAGTGCGCACACCGCAGATCGTCGACCGCGGCCTGTGGGAGAAGTCCGGCCACTGGGAGTTCTACCGCGAGAACATGTTCACCACGCAGTCGGAGAACCGCGATTATGCGGTTAAGCCGATGAACTGCCCGTGCCATATTCAGATTTTCAACCACGGTCTGCACAGCTACCGCGACCTGCCCTTGCGCATGGCCGAGTTCGGTTCCTGCCATCGCAACGAGCCGTCCGGCGCCCTGCACGGACTGATGCGGGTCCGCGGCTTCACCCAGGACGACGCGCATATCTTCTGTACTGAAGATCAGATGCGCGCGGAGGCGGAACGCTTTATCGATCTGGTCCTGGAGGTCTACGGGGACTTCGGGTTCCAGGACATCCTGTTCAAGCTATCGACCCGCCCGGCCAAGCGCGCCGGCTCCGACGAGGTCTGGACCAAGGCCGAGCACGCGCTGGAACAGGCGCTGAACGCCAAGGGCTTGGCCTGGGATCTCCAGCCGGGGGAGGGGGCCTTCTACGGTCCCAAGATCGAGTTCTCCCTGAAAGATTGTCTGGGTCGGATCTGGCAATGTGGTACTTTGCAGCTCGATTTCGTCCTGCCGGGGCGGCTGGGGGCCGAATATGTCGCCGAGGACAACAGCCGTCGTATCCCGGTGATGTTACATCGCGCCGTGTTGGGCTCTATGGAGCGCTTTATCGGCATCCTGATCGAGCACTATGCCGGTTTGCTGCCCACCTGGCTGGCGCCGGTCCAGGCGATGGTCATGAATATCACCGATCGCCAGGCCGAGGCCGTCCAGCACGCCGAAGAAGCCTTGCAAAATCAGGGAATCCGGGCGAAATCGGACTTGAGAAATGAGAAAATTGGCTTTAAAATCCGCGAGCACACGATTCAGCGGGTTCCCTATTTGTTGGTTGTCGGGGATCGGGAAGCTGAAACGGGCACTGTGGCCGTGCGCACGCGGGGCGGAAAAGATCTGGGCGTCATGACGGTGGAAACCTTCAGCGAACGCTTGGCCGTCGAGATCGCGAGCCGCGGCCGAACTATTTTGGAGGGCTGAAGCATCAGCGCGGGAAAAGAGAAATACCGAATTAACGAGCGCATTACGGCTCGTGAGGTGCGTGTCATCGGGGCCGACGGCGAACAAGCCGGCGTGTTGACGATCGAACAGGCACTGGCACTCGCGGATGAGGCGGAACTCGACTTGGTCGAGATCGCGCCGCAGAGCGAGCCACCGGTCTGCCGCGTTATGGATTACGGAAAGTTTCTGTTCGAGACGAACAAGAAGCAGGCCGTGGCCCGTAAGAAGCAGAAACAGGTGCAGGTCAAGGAAATCAAATTCCGGCCCGGCACCGACATAGGGGATTATCGGGTCAAACTCCGCAACCTGATACGTTTCCTGGAAGAAGGGGATAGAGTCAAGGTGACACTCCGGTTCCGTGGCCGTGAAATGGCCCATCAGGAACTCGGTATGGAACTTCTGGATCGGGTGAAGATCGACCTCGAGGAGCACGGGGTCGTCGAGCAGTTCCCCAGGATGGAAGGTCGCCAGATGGTTATGGTGATGTCCCCCAAAAAGTGATCGAGAAGTGAGTGGCCGTCAGGCTAAGTCATCGACAGAGCATGGTCGGTGCCCTGTACGTGCTAAATAGAAGCTATTCCGAATACGGAGTGCATTACAATGCCGAAGATGAAGTCCAACAGCGGTGCGTTGAAGCGTTTCAAGCGCTCGGCCAGCGGCGGTTTCAAGCGTGCGCAGTCGCATCTGCGTCACATCCTCACCAAGAAAAGCAGCAAGCGTAAGCGTCAGCTGGGCAGTCCCGCTCAGGTGCACGAGTCCGATGTGGCGGGCGTCCGTCGCATGCTGCCGTACAGTTGAGGAGGTAGACACTCATGGCACGCGTCAAACGTGGCGTTACCGCACACGCCAAACACAAGAAGATCATGGACAAGGCGAAGGGCTACTACGGTGCCCGTCGCAAAGTGTTCCGGATTGCCAAACAAGCGGTCATCAAGGCCGGTCAATATGCGTATCGTGACCGCCGTCAGCGCAAGCGTCAGTTCCGGGCGCTGTGGATCGCGCGTATCAACGCCGCGGCCCGCGAGAATGGTCTGTCCTATAGCCGTCTGATTAACGGCCTGAAGAAGGCGAGCATCGAAATCGACCGCAAGGTGCTTGCGGACTTGGCGGTGTTCGATAAGGCCGCTTTCGGTGTGATCGCGGCACAGGCCAAAGCCAGCCTGGGTTAAGCGACACCAACGACGGCGCATGCCGTCGCACGTGCTGTAACGAGAAGGGGAAGGCTGGCATGGCCTTCCCCTTTTCATTTCCATCCGTTGAGACAATGGAAGATTAAGAGCAGTGCCAGACCCCATTACACAAGTCATTCAGAATGCCGAACGTGCCATCGTGGCGGCCGCCGATTTGAAGGCGCTGGACGATGTGCGTGTTCACTATCTCGGCAAAAAGGGTGTGCTCACCGAACAACTGAAGCAGCTTGGTCAGTTGGCGCCGGAGGAACGTAAAGCGGCCGGCCAGATTATCAACCAGGCCAAGCAACAGGTGCAGGACTGGCTGGATGCGCGCCGCATTACGCTCGACGGTGAAGCGCTGGCCAAACGCTTGGCGGAGCAGTCAATCGATGTCACGTTGCCGGGTCGAGGCGAGCAACCTGGCGGACTGCATCCGGTTACGCGCACGCTGATGCGTATCGAGGCGCTGTTCGCGCAATTGGGTTTCGAAGTCGCGCAGGGTCCGGAAATCGAAGACGACTACCACAACTTCGAAGCACTCAATATCCCGGCGCATCATCCCGCGCGTGCGATGCATGACACCTTTTATTTCGACGAACATACCGTCTTGCGCACGCATACGTCACCGGTGCAGATTCGGGTCATGGAAAACCGTCAGCCACCGCTGCGCATCATCGCGCCGGGTCGGGTCTATCGCTGTGATTCCGATCTGACGCATACGCCAATGTTCCATCAGGTGGAAGGCCTGTATGTGGACGAGGATGCCAGCTTCGCCGATCTGAAAGGTGTGCTTGACGATTTTCTACGCAACTTCTTCGAGCGCGATCTGGCGGTAAGATTCCGGCCATCGTATTTCCCGTTCACCGAACCCTCGGCCGAGGTGGATATCCAATGCGTGATGTGCGGCGGCAAGGGTCACGAACCGGGTCGGCACATGACTTGTCTCTTGTCTCTTGCATCTTGTATTTGAACTTATGAAATTCAGTGAAAACTGGTTGCGTGAATGGGTGAATCCAGGCATCTCCACGGATGACTTGGCCGCACAATTGACCATGGCGGGCTTGGAGGTCGATGCTGTTGATCCGGCCGCAGGTGTATTCACTGGCGTGGTTGTCGGTGCCGTACTCGACGTAGCCGCGCATCCGGATGCCGACAAATTGCGCGTATGCCAAGTGGATGCCGGCACGGGCGAGACCTTGCAAATCGTCTGCGGCGCACCGAATGTAAGTGCTGGGATGAAAGTGCCGGCAGCATTGGTAGGGGCGGTATTGCCCGGAGATCTGAAGATCAAGAAGGCGAAGCTTCGGGGCGTTGAATCCAGTGGCATGCTCTGCTCGGCACGCGAACTGGGGCTGGCCGACGATCATGTGGGCCTTATGGCCTTGCCGCTCGACGCGCCCATCGGCGCCGATATCCGCAGCTATCTGCATCTGGACGATGCGATTATCGAAGTGGATTTCACGCCGAATCGTGGTGATTGCCTGGGTGTTGCAGGTCTCGCGCGTGAAATCGCGGTGTTGAATCGTGCCACGGTGACTGCGCCGGTTCAGACCACGATCGAGCCTGGCATATCTGATCAATTTCCGATTCAGGTGTCGGCGCCCGAGGCGTGCCCGCGTTATCTGGGGCGTGTTATCCGTGGCATCGATCCACTGGCGACAACGCCGCTGTGGATGCGCGAGAAACTGCGTCGAGGTGGTATTCGCAGTCTCGGTCCGCTTGTGGATGTGACCAATTACATTCTTCTCGAACTCGGTCAGCCGATGCATGCCTTCGATCTGGCGCGACTGAATACGCAGGTTGATGTGCGCTATGCGCGCGCCGGTGAGACGATGCGGCTATTGGATGGTCGCGGTATCACTCTGGACAAGGAAACTCTGGTGATCGCAGACGCGTCCAAAATTCTGGCCATCGCCGGCGTCATGGGCGGGGAAGATACCGGGGTCGGCGAGACGACCCGCGATTTATTTCTGGAATGCGCCTTCTTCGCCCCGGAAGTATTGGCAGGACGAGCCCGTCGCTATGGTCTGCAAACGGATTCTTCATATCGCTTCGAACGCGGTGTCGATTTCAATCTGCAGCGCCACGCCATGGAAAGGGCGACAGGGCTGCTGCTGGAGTTGGTCGGCGGTACACCGGGGCCGATCACGGAAGTCTGTCATTCTGATCTGCTGCCTAAACGAACCGCGATTCGACTGCGTCGTACCCGCGTACGGCGCTTGCTTGGAATCGATCTGCCGGATACCGAGATTGCGGATATCCTTAATCGCCTCGGTGCGACGTTGCAGCCGATGGATGACGGTTGGGAGGTGATACCGCCCTCATACCGCTTCGATATGACGTTGGAGGCCGACCTGATCGAGGATATAGGTCGCATCCATGGTTACAACCATCTGCCGAGTACCCGTCCGAAGGCGGCAATGCAGGGCTTGGCACGACCTGAAGGTGTAGTGGGTATCGCGCAGTGGCGTGAAATTCTCGTCCAACGGGGCTATCAGGAGGCGATTACCTACAGCTTCGTGGAACCGGACTTGCAAGCGGCGATTGATCCAACAGGCACACCGGTTGTGCTGGCCAATCCGATATCGTCGGAAATGTCGGTCATGCGTACCAGCCTCTGGCCGGGATTGCTGAAGAGCGCGCAACACAATCTAAATCGTCAACAAACACGTATCCGCTTGTTTGAGTGTGGCCTTACTTATGTTCTTCAAGATACTGGTTTAAAACAAGAATACTATATAGGTGGTTTGGTGTGTGGAGGCCGCTTACCGGAGCAGTGGGGCTCCGCGTCGACTGAGTTGGATTTCTTCGATACCAAGGCGGATGTTGAGACACTGTTGATGGCGGGCGGCTGTGCAGGCGAATTCCAATTCATCGTTGGACAGCATGCCGCCCTACACCCTGGGCAAACGGCCTGTATACAGCGGCATGGCTTGCCCATCGGTTGGCTGGGTATGCTTCACCCAGAACTGGCTAAGTCTTTGGCAATACCCGAAGCTACTTTTATATTTGAAATAGCTGTAAAGGGCTTTGAAATCGGTTGTTTACCGATCTTTCACGAGATTTCACGCTATCCCGCGATCCGGCGTGATCTGGCTTTTATCTTGCCTCAGTCTGTGGCAGCAGCGGATATTTATACAAGTGTTCGCGCCGCTGCCGGCCCTCTCTTACAGGATCTGAGCCTGTTCGACCTGTATCACGGCAAGGCTATAGAATCGGGACGAAAAAGCATAGCTTTAGGGTTGATTCTACAGGATTCGTCCCGCACACTAACCGAACAAGATGTTGAGGCGGTCCTGGTTCAAGTACAGACCGCTCTGAACGCTAAGTTTGGAGCAACCTTAAGGGAGTAAACCGTATTATGGCGCTGACCAAGGCGGAACTGGCCGAAAAATTGTTCGAAGAACTGGGCCTGAACAAACGTGAGGCTAAGGAACTCGTCGAGATGTTTTTCGAGGAAGTTCGCTTGGCGCTGGAAAATGGAAGCCAGGTGAAACTGTCTGGATTCGGTAATTTCGATCTTCGCGACAAGAACAAGCGCCCTGGTCGCAACCCGAAGACGGGTGAGGAAATCCCGATTACTGCCCGGCGGGTTGTGACATTTAGACCAGGCCAGAAACTCAAATCCAGAGTAGAGGCGTATGCTGGAAGCCAGCAATAACGATGTACTGCCGGTCATCCCGGGTAAACGCTATTTCACCATCGGTGAGGTAAGCGAGCTCTGCGGCGTTAAGCCGCATGTGTTGCGTTACTGGGAGCAGGAATTTCCACAACTCAAGCCGGTGAAGCGTCGCGGCAACCGTCGTTACTATCAGCGGCATGACGTGATCATGATCCGACAGATCCGCGGTCTGCTCTATGAGCAGGGCTTCACCATCGGTGGAGCGCGGCAGCGTTTGTCTGGAGATCAAGCCAAGGAGGATGTTACCCAAAGCCTGCAAATCATCCGGCAGATGCGCCAGGAATTGGAAGAGCTCCTGCAATTGCTGCGACGCTGATTCGGGTGCGTTTTCACGCTGCCGTGATTCGGGTATGATTGCGCCTCCTTGTGAGGCCAGCAGATTTTAAGACTCACGGATGTAATTCTCGGGGCGTAGCGCAGCCTGGTAGCGTACCTGCATGGGGTGCAGGTGGTCGGAGGTTCAAATCCTCTCGCCCCGACCAACTTTCGATCCAAGAGCGGCCATGTGCCGCTCTTTCCATTTATGTTTGGACAAGGCTTACTCCGCGGCAATATCAAGTTTTCCACCCTGAATGCCGCTGTTCGGAGAGTTCCGCCGACGCTGGCACGGAATATACTATCTGTCATTAATCTCAGGGAATGCAAAGGCAGGTTGGAATGAAAGGGATACCTAGCATTGTTGCGATGGCCACGCTCTGCAGTCTTGGCGCGTGCGCAAATACACCGCCACAGGAAGATGTCAGCGACCCGCTCGAGCCTGTCAATCGGGTTGTTGATTCGTTCAATGATAAGGTCGACCGCGCGATCTTCAAACCTGCCGCGCAAGGTTATGAAAAGGTCGTGCCCGCAACTGCGCGTAGTAGCGTCACAAATTTTTTCGGCAATCTTGGTGAACCACTGGTTATCGTGAACCAACTGCTGCAAGGCAAGGGTAAAGAGGGCGTATCCGACACCGGACGTTTTCTGGTGAACTCAACGATTGGACTCTTCGGGTTGTTCGATCCCGCCAGTCAGATGGGGTTAACCAAGCATAACGAGGATTTCGGCCAAACATTCGGGCACTGGGGTATAGGCGAAGGTTGGTATGTGGTGTTGCCGCTTCTCGGTCCCAGTACCGTGCGCGACACGGCCGGCAAGCTTGGCGACTACCAATTCGATGCGGTCTCACGGCGTGATGAAGTACGTGAGCGCAATGGGTTGAGTGGCCTACGCACCGTGGATACGCGCGCAAATCTACTCAGCGCCACCAAGGTGCGTGACACCGCCGCATTGGACAACTATCTCTTCACCCGTGAGGCCTACCGGCAGCTACGCTGGAATCGCATCTATGATGGCAACCCGCCGCCCGTGAAGTTCGATGAGGACGAGGAGTGATTCCGGCGCGGCGCCTCTGTCGCTGGTTGGCTGATGGGCATTGTCGCGATCACAGGGTGCCGCGTGGGACGTCCGGACGGCACTATCATCCTCGCCTGGACCGGCACGAGGCCTGACAGCCCGCCCGACTTTTGGGATAATGCGATCCTGCCCACGCGGGCTCTCACGTTGAACCTAATGTTGACCCCTATGTTGACGTGGGGCACGCGGCGCAAACACACTTAATTACTTGAGACTATGCACCGTACCGGGACAACCCGACCCCGGCGGTCTGCGTTTGGTATGGCATATGACGAACCAGTACGGTACAGACGATCTACGCATCCTGAATATCCAGGAAGTGACCCCGCCGGTGGGGCTCCACGAGGCGTTTCCGGTCAGCGAATCCGCCGCGAGTATGATCATTGCCACCCGCCGTGCAATCCACGACATTCTCACCGGCAAGGATGATCGCCTGCTGGTTATCATCGGACCGTGTTCCATCCACGATCCGCGCGCGGCGCTGGAATATGCGGAGCGTTTGAAACTCATGCGCGCGCGCTTGAGCGATGATCTGCTGATTGTCATGCGCGTCTATTTCGAGAAGCCACGTACCACGGTCGGCTGGAAAGGCTTGATCAACGATCCGAACCTGGACGGCAGTTTCAAAATCAACGAAGGCCTGCGCATCGCCCGTAAGCTCCTGCTCGATCTCAACGAAATGAGCGTGCCGGCGGCGACCGAATTTCTGGATCTGGTCAGCCCGCAATATGTCGCGGATCTGGTGAGCTGGGGCGCGATCGGCGCGCGGACGACCGAGAGCCAGGTGCACCGCGAACTCGCCTCGGGCCTGTCTTGCCCGGTGGGTTTCAAGAACGGTACCGACGGTACGCTCAAGGTCGCGGTCGACGCCATCCGTTCCGCCTCGCAGCCGCATCACTTCCTGTCGCTGACCAAGGAAGGTCGCTCGGCGATTTTCACCACGGCGGGCAACCCGGATTGCCACATCATCCTGCGCGGCGGCAAACAGCCGAATTACGATGCAACCAGCGTCGCCAAGGCGATCAGCGAGCTGAAGTCGGCTGGGCTCGATGCACGGCTGATGGTCGATTTCAGTCATGCCAACAGCCTCAAGGATCATCAGCGCCAGCTGGATGTCGGGCAAGATGTCGCGGCCCAGGTCGCCGCCGGCAACCGCGCCATCATCGGCGCCATGATCGAAAGTCATTTGCAGGCCGGTCGTCAGGACGTACGGCCGGGGCAGTCGCTGGCTTATGGCCAGAGCATTACCGATGCCTGTATCGGCTGGGATGACAGCGTCAAGCTGCTCGAGGTACTCGCCGAAGGCGCACGTGCGCGGCGGCGGGGCAAAAACACCAAGGCGGCTTCCTGAACATGTAGCCTGGGTCGAGCGCTAGCAAACCACCCGAATTCACCCCATCCATTCCTGGCCGCCCTCTAGTGCGGTAAAGCGGCGCGGCTAGTGTACAATCTGCGCCTTTACGCACTCTGGGCAGTGAATCGTCATGTTGGAAATCAATCCCGTCCTCAACACCATCAAAGACCTCAAGGGCCGTTCTGAGACCCTGAGGGGGTATCTTTGACTACGCCGGCAAACGCGAACGCCTCGAAGAAGTAAACCGCGAGCTGGAACAGTCCAACGTCTGGGACAATCCCGAACGTGCCCAGGAACTCGGCCGCGAGCATGCGCGCCTGGAAGAGATCGTACTGACGCTCGGCGTGATGGGCGACAAACTCAACGACGCCGAAGAGCTGGTGCAGATGGCGGGCGAAGAGGATGACGAAGCGACCGTGGAATCCGTGCGTGTCGATCTCGCCACGCTGGAAAAACAAGTCGCCGAACTCGAATTTCGCCGCATGTTTTCCGGCGAAATGGACCCGAACAACGCCTTCCTCGATATCCAGGCCGGCTCCGGCGGCACCGAGGCGCAGGACTGGGCGGAGATGCTGCTGCGCATGTACCTGCGCTGGGCCGAGCGGCGCGGCTTCAAAACCGAGATCATCGAGGCGACCGCCGGCGAAGTGGCGGGTATCAAGAGCGCCACGGTGAAAATCGACGGTGCGTATGCGTTTGGCTGGCTGCGTACTGAGATTGGTGTACACCGTTTGGTACGCAAATCACCGTTCGATTCGGGCAACCGTCGTCACACCTCATTCGCCGCGGTATTCGTTTCGCCCGAGATCGACGACAGTTTCGAGGTCGACATCAATCCCGCCGACCTCAAGGTCGACACCTACCGCGCCAGCGGCGCCGGCGGTCAGCACGTCAACCGCACCGAATCGGCGATCCGCATCACGCATATTCCGAGCGGTATCGTGGTGGCGTGCCAGAGCGACCGCTC
This sequence comes from Gammaproteobacteria bacterium, assembly GCA_016214925.1. Classification (GTDB taxonomy): domain Bacteria; phylum Pseudomonadota; class Gammaproteobacteria; order Thiohalobacterales; family Thiohalobacteraceae; genus JAHJQQ01. Next base: position 17 of record JACRMO010000058.1, on the reverse strand, counting down.
GCAGCACAAGAACCGTT
>JACRMO010000057.1 GCA_016214925.1 Gammaproteobacteria bacterium | reverse complement strand
TCTGCTGCACCTGCTGGGCCAGCGCGGCGGTGTCTTCCAGAAAGATCAGCGTGGCGCCGCCACGCTGCCGGCCCAGTGCGGTGAAGCGCGGCATCAGGTTGGCCTGTGAATGCGCCGGGGTGAACATATCCGGGCTGTAGCCGGGCTCGTTGCGCCAGCGCCGTAACTGGGCGGCGAGCTCGGGTGTGAGTTGCTGCAAATGACTGCCGCCACGCTCGCGCGGGGCCTGCAACATCACCCAGGCCGTGTCGTTCATCAGGCGCACTTGTTCCTGTTCGTCGACCACCAGGATGCCCGACTGCAAGCGTTGAATGACATGCTCGTTGAGGCGCGCCAGATTGGCGAGATCGACGCCGCGTTGTTCCGCCAGCGCTTCGGTTTCGCGGATGCGGCGGGCGATCAGATGGGCGATCACCGCGGTGGTGAACAGCGTCGCGCCGAGCAACCCAGCGCGGGTGAAATCCTCGCTGTAACCGATGGGCCCCTGTAACAGCGATAGCGCGACTTCGCCAAACACGGATAATCTGCCCACGGCGGCGAAGAAATACGCCATCTGTCCCGGTAGCAGCAGGCCGCCGACCGCCACCGACAACACCAGCAGAATCCCCAGGCCGCTTTCCAGGCCACTGCCGGCGTGCATGAGCAGGACAATGACGAGGATATCCACCAGCACCTGTACGAACACCTGCACGCCATAGCGTGGACGCCGCAAACGTGCCGCGAAGCCGGCGACCAGGGCGAAGCCCAGATAGCTCAGACAGGTGACCGCGAACAGCCAGGGTGATGCGCTGCCCAGCGAGCGGCTGGTTGGTAGGGCGAAGAACAGCGTGGCCAGCAGGCCGGCAAGGGTCAGACGGTAGACCGTGAGAAAGCGTAGCGGGCGCCACGTCAGGGAATCCTGACGGTCGGCGTCCAGATCGGTAGAGGCGCGCGCCGTGAGGTTCATGTCTTCCGCTGCGCGGCCCGGTGCTTGTTTAAGTACTCGTTTCGGTGCGCCACGGAACAAAAGACCTGCGTGCCGTCACGCACCGCGTCCTGCTCGGGCACATACATGCCACAATGCGCGCAGGCCAGCATATGGCCTTGATCGCGGCTTGCGGGTGGACGGCGGGCCGCCTGCTGCGCACGCCAGCGTTTCCACAGGCGATGCAGCAGTGCGCCGAGCACGATCAACAGGATGAGTCGCAGAAGTCCCATCGGCCTAGTTTCCGGATTCGGGCCCAGCCGTGCAAGCAAAGTCCTTTTGCCTGCGGGCGGGGATTGCTTCAAAATGCGGCGCTTGAAGGGGTCGTTTAAAGGGGTCAGAGCCCTTTATCGCATGCGTTGGATAATCTGATCCGCCACATTGAAGGATAAAGGGCTCTGACCCCTTTAAACATACATGAACCTCCACGAATACCAAGCCAAACGCCTGTTGACCGACTACGGCATTCCGGTGCCGCGCGGCGCGGTGGCGCGCACCACCCCGGAAGCGGCGAATGCCGCGCGCGAACTCGGCGGGTCGCGCTGGGTGTTGAAGGCCCAGGTGCATGCGGGCGGACGCGGCAAGGCCGGCGGCATCAAACTGGTCGACGACCTTGCCGGCGTCGAGCAGCAGGCCGGTGCGCTGCTGGGCTCGCGGCTGGTGACCGGACAGAGCGCCGCCGACGGCCTGCCCATCGAGGCGCTGCTGATCGAAGAGCCGCTGGCGATTGCGCGCGAGTTGTATCTCGGCGCGCTGGTCGACCGCGTGCGCCGGCGCGTGGTGGTGATGGCATCGAGTTCCGGCGGCATGGATATCGAAGAAGTCGCTGCGCGCGACCCGCAGGCGATCCTGACCGAGTACGCCGATCCCGCCGCCGGTTTGCAGCCCTATCAATGCCGCAAGCTCGCCTTCGGTTTGGGCTTGCAGGGCGATCAGATCGCCCAGTTCACGCGCATCGTCCTCAAGCTCGCGCAACTGTTTCAGGACAAGGATCTGAGCCTGGTCGAGATCAATCCGCTGGTGGTGACCGAAGACGGCCGCGTGCTGGCGCTGGACTGCAAGATCAATCTCGACGACAACGCGCTGTACCGGCAGAAACTGCTCGCCGACTGGCGCGATCCGAATCAAGAAGAAATCAAGGAACGCAGCGCGCACGAGCACGGCCTGAACTACGTCACGCTCGACGGCAACATCGCCTGCATGGTCAACGGCGCCGGACTGGCGATGGCGACCATGGATCTGATCAAACTGCACGGCGGCGAACCGGCGAACTTTCTCGATGTCGGCGGCGGTGCCACGGCTGACAAAGTCGCCGAGGCCTTCAAGCTGATCCTGTCGGATAAAAATGTACGCGCGATTCTCGTCAATATATTCGGCGGCATCGTGCGCTGCGATCTCATCGCCGAAGGCATCATCCAAGCGGTGCGCGAAGTGGATGTGCATCTGCCGGTCGTTGTTCGATTGGAAGGCACCAACGTCGAGCGTGGCCGCGAACTGCTGGCCAATTCCGGCCTCTCCATCATCGCCGCCGATGCGCTGACCGACGCGGCGCAGAAGGCCGTTGCGGCGGTGAAATAGATCGATGCGCACTTTGGTGTAAATAATTTCGTTTTAGGATCAGCCATGAGCATTCTCGTCGACAGCACTACCCGGGTCATTTGCCAGGGCTTTACCGGCAAGCAGGGGACGTTTCATTCCGGGCAGGCGATTGCCTACGGCACGCAACTCGTCGGCGGCGTGACACCGGGCAAGGGCGGGCAGCAACATCTGGAGAGACCGGTGTTCGATACTGTTGCCGATGCCGTGCGTGAGACCGGTGCCGATGCGACGATGATCTACGTGCCAGCGGCCTTCGCGGCGGATGCGATTCTCGAAGCGGCCGATGCGGGCATCAAGGTGATCGTGTGCATCACCGAAGGCATTCCGGTGTTGGATATGCTCAAAGTGCGCGCCGCGCTGTCCGGTTCCACTGCGCGGCTGATCGGCCCGAACTGTCCCGGCATCATCACGCCCGGCGCGTGCAAAATCGGTATCATGCCCGGCGCGATTCATCGGCCCGGCAAGATCGGCATCGTCTCGCGCTCCGGCACGCTCACCTATGAAGCGGTATTTCCGACCACCAACGCCGGACTCGGCCAGACCACCTGCGTCGGCATCGGCGGCGATCCCATTCACGGCATGAACTTCATCGATTGTTTGGCGCTGTTCCAGGCCGATCCGGTTACACAGGGCATCATCATGGTCGGCGAGATCGGCGGCAGCGCCGAGGAAGAGGCCGCCGACTACATCCGCGCGAGCGTGACCAAACCGGTGGTCGCGTATATCGCCGGCGTCACCGCGCCCAAGGGCAAACGCATGGGTCATGCCGGCGCCATCATCAGCGGCGGCCAGGGCACCGCGACCGCCAAGATCGAAGCGCTCGAAGCCGCCGGCGTCAGCGTCGTGCGTTCGCCCGCGGATATGGGCGCGCGCATGGCGGAGCGGCTGGGGTAATGCGCTTACCGTACCAGACGCGAAGGTGCGCGCCGGTCAATCTATCTTGAGATTTCAAATAATGCGTCCCCTCTCCCCGAGGGAGAGGGCCAGGGTGAGGGCGATCCCGGTCGACATCCCCTCACCCTAACCCTCTCCCCCTACTGGGGGAGAGGGGATTTGGTTTTTTATGTCGGAAGCGTGTTTCTTTTGCGGTTAAACTGTTCTTCGACCAAATACACGAGTCCAATCAGCACATGCCCAACTGCCTCCGCATCGTCATGGCCCAGATCAACCTGTTGGTCGGCGACGTGCGTGGCAATGCGCGGCAGGTGATCGAGGCAGCAACGCGCGCGCGTGACGAACTGCACGCGCAGGTGGTGGTGTTTCCCGAGTTGGCGCTCACCGGCTATCCGCCCGAGGATCTGCTGTTGCGTCCCGGCATGCAGATGCATGTGCTGGCGGCGCTGGAGCGGATCAAGCACGAGGTGCGCGGAATCCATATCGTCGTCGGTCATCCACAGCACGCCACCGGCGGTTTATACAACGCGGCCTCGGTGATCCGTGATGGTCATATCCTCGCCACGGCACATAAGCAGCACCTGCCCAATTACAGCGTGTTCGACGAGAAGCGTTATTTCACGCCCGGCAGCGAACCCTGCGTGGTCGACATCGAAGGTGTGCGACTCGGCATTACTATCTGCGAGGACATCTGGAGTCCGGACCCGGTGCAACAGGCGAAAGCGGCCGGCGCGCGTTGTATCCTGAATCTCAACGCCTCGCCGTAACCTGGTCGGTGGTCAGGACGAACTGGTGTTCGACGGTGAATCCTTTGTGATGAACGCCGCAGGCGAGGTGACGCACCGCGCGCCGGCATGTGCCATCGGCTTGTATCCGGTCGATCTGGAGATTGGCGATACAATAACGCCGTTGCCCGGCGCGTGCGCGCCGCGACCGGATGTGATCGCCAGCATCTATGCCGTGCTGGTGCTGGGCGTGCGCGATTACATCCAGAAAAATGGCTTCAAGGGCGCGGTGATCGGCCTGTCGGGCGGCATCGATTCCGCGCTGACTCTGGCGATTGCCGTGGATGCCGTCGGCGCCGAACACGTCGAAGCGGTGATGATGCCGTCGCGTTATACCGCCGATATGAGCGTCGAGGATGCGCGTATGCAGGCGCGCAGTCAGGGCGTGACCTATCGCGTGATTCCCATCGAGGGTGCGTTCAAGGCCTTTCTCGATGCCTTGGAAGACGAGTTCAAAGGTCTGCCGGCGGACGTGACCGAGGAGAATATTCAGGCGCGTTCGCGCGGCGTGATTCTGATGGCGATCTCCAACAAGCTCGGCAAGATTCTGCTCACCACCGGC
>JACRMO010000056.1 GCA_016214925.1 Gammaproteobacteria bacterium | reverse complement strand
CCGGCAACGTCTACGTCGGCCGCAGCGAAGACGAGGTGCGCGCCAAGCACGGCATCCCTATGAACATCGTGCTGCATCAGGACGAGGATGTGCTCGACACATGGTTCTCGTCGGCGCTGTGGCCGTTCTCCACGCTCGGCTGGCCGGAGAACACCGAACGCCTGAAAACGTTTTATCCCACCAGCGTGCTGGTCACCGGCTTCGACATCATCTTCTTCTGGGTCGCGCGCATGGTGATGATGGGCCTGAAGTTCATGGGCGACGTACCGTTCAAGGACATCTACATCCACGGTCTGGTGCGCGATTCGCACGGCCAGAAGATGTCCAAGTCCAAGGGCAACGTGCTCGACCCGATTGATCTCATCGACGGCATCGAACTCGAAGCGCTGGTCGCCAAACGCACCACCGGCATGATGCAACCGCAAATGGCCGAGAAGATCGCCAAGGCGACAAGAAAGGAATTCCCCGACGGCATCCCTGCGTTTGGCACCGACGCCCTGCGCTTCACCTTCGCCGCCATGGCCTCGACCGGCCGCGACATCAACTTCGACCTCAACCGCATCGAAGGCTACCGCAACTTCTGCAACAAACTGTGGAACGCCGCGCGCTTCGTGTTGATGAACACGGAAGATCAGGATTGTGGGCAACACGGAGGCGAATGCGAACTCTCCGCCGCCGACCGCTGGATTCTCTCGCGCCTGGAGAACGCCATCGCCCAAGTACACGAAGGCTTCGCCAACTACCGCCTCGACAACACCGCGCAAGCGATCTACGAATTCACCTGGAACGAATACTGCGACTGGTATCTGGAACTGACCAAGCCGGTGTTGAACAACCCGGAAAGTTCCGACGCCGCCAAACGCGGCACGCGCTACACCTTAGTCCACGTGCTCGAAACCCTGCTGCGCCTCGCCCACCCGCTGATGCCGTTCATCACCGAAGAGATCTGGCAGCGCGTCGCCCCGCTTGCCGGCGTGACTGGCTCGCTCCCCTCTCCCTCCGGGAGAGGGGCCGGGGGTGAGGGGATACACACCATCATGCTCCAACCCTATCCAGCCTCTGATCCCGCGCGCATCGACGCGCAAGCGAGCCAAGACATGGACTGGGTCATGCAGTTCATCCTCGGCGTGCGCAAGATCCGCTCCGGCTACGACATCAAACCCGGACAACCCTTGCCCGTGCTGCTGGAGAATGCCTCACAACAAGACCGCGACCGCCTCGCCACCAACAGCCATTACCTCCAGTTCCTCGCGCGCACCGCGAGCATCGACGTGCTCGAACCCGGCACCACCCCGCCGGAATCCGCAACGGCACTCGTCGGCAACATGAAACTCCTCATCCCCATGGCCGGCCTGATCGACAAAGCCGCCGAACTCGCCCGACTGGACAAAGAGATCGCCAAACGCGAACAGGAAGTCGAACGCACCGAAGCCAAACTCGCCAACAGCAGTTTTGTGGACAAGGCACCGGCGGAAGTCGTGGAGAAGGAACGGGCGAAGGTGGAGGATGTGAAGGCGGCGCTCACCAGCTTGCGGGAGCAGCGGGGGAAGATTGCGGCGTTGTAGAGTACACTTGGGCTGACGGGCGATCAGAGAGGAATATTATGGCTAAAAATAAGATATTGGATGCAACGAATGGGATAGTTGCGATTCTTGATTCTCTAACAAGCGAGGAACGCGCACGGGTAATTCAAGCAGCATTAACAGTGCTCGGCGAGGGCCCGATCTCAGTTCCAGCCATCTCAGGCACTAACAACAATACGGGGAACCGCGGAAATACCAACCAGAATAGTGGAGGGGGTGCAACTTCCGCCAAGGATTTTTTCGACTCAAAGGACCCAAAGTCGAAAGGCGAAGAACTTGCAACTGCAGCTCGGTACAGGGAGGAATTCATGGAAGCCGATGGGAGTACCAAGGATGAACTCAAAGCGGTATTCAAAGACGCTCGGCGCAACTTCGACGCCAATAATTTCAAACGAGATCTAGATAACGCACGAACGAAAGGTCTGTTCAATAGAGGGACTGGCAAGGACTCCGCAGTGCTATCTCACTATGGTCAGAACTATATCGACCATTTACCAGACCGTGATGCAATAAAAAATCTCCGAAGGCCTAAAGGAGCCGGTAGCACAAAGAGAGCGACGAGTAAGAAAAAAGCTAAGAGAACATAATTCGTGGACTCGAACTTTATCCTCTCAGGAATTCCAGCCGCCCTACGGCAGGAACTGATGGACGCTTATTCCCAAATCGTCCACAACTTCCGAGAGAGCCGCTGGGAGCCATCCGAGCTCAATGGAGGGAAACTTTGCGAGGTTGTGTATTGCGTGCTTCGCGGCTATGTGGACGGAAAATTCCCTGCAAAGGCAAAGAAGCCGAGAAACATGGCCGACGCCTGTAAGGCGCTAGAGGCCGCCGATAGTAATATCTTTCCTAGATCAGTACGTATACAGATACCCCGCATGATCGTTGCACTTTATGAGGTACGTAACAATCGTGGTGTCGGTCACGTTGGTGGAGACGTCGACCCGAACCACATGGACGCAAGATATGTTCTTGAGTCTGCGAAATGGGTCATGGCAGAACTTGTACGAATATTTCACGATCTCGACCCGCGTGCAGCTACAGAAACTGTGGATGGGCTTGTTGATAGAACAGTCCCTGTTGTCTGGGAAGTCGGCGAAAGGAAACGAGTACTTAACGCAGAGTTGTCAAAGAAAAAACAGACACTCTTGCTGCTCTACTCGACAAAGAGCCCCATCTCTGTTAGCGACTTGCTTTCATGGGTCGAGCATTCGAGTCTTTCGGCATTTCGACGAGACGTATTGTGGCCAGCACATCATGCCCGATTGATTGAGTATGATTCTGAGAATGGAATCGTTTTTCTGTCACCCGCCGGTATTGCATATGTAGAGGAGAACCTTCCTCTAGATGCATAAAGAGAATAATAACGGACAGACTGAGCCACCCCTGTGCAACGCTCCTACTCTGACGCTAAATCTCGTTTGAGGGAGCAGCGGGGGAAGATTGCGGCGATGTAGCTTGATAAGAAGACCGTAGCTAACGCCTTAGTTGTGTCATGAGTGTACGGAGAAGCACTATTGTAATATCTAGCTCTTCTTCACAGTAACGAGCAACAGGCGCTGTTTTATTGCCCCTCTCTGAAGGATTATGAGGATTCCAGAAATCCCCATCATCTGACACCACAGTCTTGTTCGCTGTATTAATCGCCACTCGCAATACAAGCTTATCAACTGTGTCCGTGAACCCTAGCTTCCGCAAATGTCGTCCATGTCTATTTTCAAGGGCTTTAATCTTCTGACTCGGGAGCAAGCGGACCCCTTTCAGCGATTCCCAATAACTAAACAAGACCCTTACTGTGTCAGCTCCACAAGTACGCTCCCACTCAGAAAGTAAGCCACGCCCCTGGTCAAGGACAAGCACTAGCTTACCGGCCTTCATTGGCCCGCATATTGCCGACTTCTCCCCCTGATTTAACTTCCTGTGCCCCTTGGGCAAACACCGCTTTGGCGATCGAAGAAGGTGTTGCAGGGAAACGGTATCAAGAACCACTTCCAACCTAGTACCCACTCTTATTATCCCTTCTTCTCTTTTAACTCCAATAGTGACATCGTATCTTCAAATCGCTCATCAAAGAATCCGGCCGGCCATTCCGAACCGAAATCACCGTTTTCAAGAATCGGGATTGAATGAACTTTTGGCCCCGATTTTCCACGACTTATGTAGTTGATGATTACATCACAAGACCGTAACTCACCTCGAGCCACCATAATTCTGGCACGATTAATGAGATGCTCTGAATGCGTTTCTACAATTACTTGGCGCTCCCTGCTTACACGCCCCAATATTTCTCCAATTACGCCTTGCGCTTTTGGGTGCAAATGAATTTCAGGCTGTTCGACAAAGAGAGGACCGGAAGCCCCTGACGCGCAAGCCGCCAACAGCGGCAATACCTGAGATGCCCCGTACCCAACATCTATTAAATTTGAAGTAACTTGAGTTGCAGAGTCTCTAATATTAATAGCTGTGTGGTAGGCAGAAAGCTTCGCTGACGTGATGTCTGAGGCAATGTCTAATTTTCTCAGAGCATCCTTCACGTCAAAATGCGGTTTTTTACGGCTTCTTGCAGTCTTTTTCCTTTGATCTGGACGGAGAAAAGTGTCAACAGACTGCGGATCAACCGCGTCGAAGATGCTACCTAATGGCCTAAACCAATGGTCTTGTTTCTGTTCACCCGTGACCGGATACCAGCGTTTTGGCGCAGACCTACCAGAACTAACTCGCTGCGTCTCTGCAGCGTATATGAAGTATGCGGTACTACTTAAGCTACTCGCCAGCCTCATCCAGCCTGACTTCTCCCCTCGCTTTGAAAATCTTTTTGTTACTTTAAGTCGGCGGATTGCAGCCGAGGCTTGCTCATATACGCCATGCGTAGCAACCGCCTCTGATTGCAACGTGACTCTCGACCCTCCAATATCCATTTCCACTTTCTTGCGAGCCGGATAAATATGTATTAGACAACTAGTGCCAGACGTCTTATCAGTGACACGTATTTTCGAAAGATAGCCTACTGGATCCTTCGCAGCACGCCTAATAAGGAACTCGAATACGGTACTATGATTGCTCGAATTTAACCTATGCTCACGCCAAGCCACCCTCGGATCGACACTGACCTCAATTGACAGCCCGATCTGAAGGCGATCTTGGTGGCCATATACAACATCACCGAAAGATCCAAGATCCACTAAAGGGCCAATCCACGTGGGCACCGTCCGATTCTCCCACGCCGGAAGAAACCCACTTTGCGCAACAAGGAGAAACGCATCAAATATTGATGACTTGCCTGCGCTATTTGGACCAACCAAAAACGTCAAAGGCGCAAGACCAATATCAACAGCTTTCTTGAATCCCCGAAAGTTCACAAGTGTTAACGATTTAAAGTGAGGCGGGATGTTTATTTTCATGTTCCATCCTAACAATCATAAAAACGTTGGTTCATGGGGTCAGAGTAGTTGAAACGTCAGTGTTCAGTCCGAATTCATCCGCCAGCCCTTCAACAGCGCTGCTGAACTTATGCTCTTTACCATCGGAGGCCAGCTTCAAAACCGGCAGCATCAGGGACTGGTAGTCGGGTATCGCCATTCTTTTTATCATTCCCTTGTGTAGGGCACCTACGCGTTCTTATTCGATGGCACTGCATCCCTCCGCCATCGGATTTCGGTAGACCATACTGCGGGTGTAAGCGCCCGGTCAACCTGTTGAGTCAGCAAGGGGCTGGAGAAGGCCATTCTCAGGCAGTTGTTATTTCTCCTCCCAGGGCGCGAAACCTATCGACCGCTTCTTCTTCGGCTCGGGTGATGTCATGAGTTCACGGATGGCATTGATCAGTCCGCCTATCGCTTGGTCGTGTCCGGCGACCTTGCGTTCCAGCTCATCGAGTTCAGCACCGAGGCGGCCATAATGGCGCCGTGTTCAGTGAACACCCACGGCAACTTGCGCCGGCCGCCGTGACTACCTGCGAATCCACTTGATGTCGCATTTTGCGACATCAAGTCGGTAAGCTCCTGTTTCGTCAGAGCGGTGGGATTATTTTACTCAACTTCGACCAAACCGAATCTACGCCGCCACCTCAACATAAGAAGACCGGCTCACCGGCTTCGGAATCTCATAGCCTTCTTCGCGCAAACCCTGGAATGAAACTCGATGGCCTCGCGCATGTTGCGCTCGGTCTCTTCCAGCGTCTTGCCGGTCGACACGCAGCCGGGGAGGTCGGGCGAGTATGCGGAGAAACCCGTTTCCGACTCTTCGATCACGATGAGGTATTTCATGACTTGAGCCCCGCCTGTTTCAGGATGCTGTTCACCGTGCCCGGCGCCAGATCGGCATTCGACCGCATTCCCGGCAGTTGTGTCAATTTTAGGAGTTGAGGAGGACGCAGGGATTACTTCTCAACCTCGCTCAACCCAACGCCTCCAACCCCCGCTCGGCAACCAGATTCAACAATTTCAACGAAGGCCCATTGGGCTTCTTCTGGCCCTGCTCCCATTTCTGCACGGTCGACGGACTGGTGTTCAGATAGGCGGCGAACACGGCTTGGCTCGCCTTGTTGCGTTCGCGGAGTCGTTTGATCTGTGTGGGACTGAATTCCTTCACCGGCGGTAGACAAAGCGCATCAAACTCGCGCAGGGTCTTGGTCTGCATCGTGCCCGCCTTGCGCAAGCCTTTCGCGGTTTCGTGAATCGCCTTGAGAATCTTCTTAGACATCGTCACTCACCTCGACAATCTCACCGGCTTCGATGGCCATTGCCAGAGCCGCTGGGGCATAGCCCAACAATTCGGATGCCAACAGGCGAAGCGCCTGCAACTCTTTCTGACTGACGTTTTCGCGTTCGTTCTTCGCGAAGCCGTAGATGAAAAACGCCTTGTCATCCGCCTTGAACGCCACCAGTGTCCGGAGACTGCCGCGCTTGCCATGACCCGGCAGCGCCACCCGCTTCTTTATGACATGCCCGCCCAGATCGGCGTCGACCAGCCCCGCCACCATTTCCGCAACGGTTCGCCGCAAAGCATCGTCATCCAGATATTCTTTCGAGGCCCAGCGTTGAAACCACTTGGTTTTGAATATGCGCATTAGCCATCCTTGGCCGTGCCATCATTGATTCGTACCATAGCACTCAGTGCCATGGAGAGCAAAAGCCTGTCTGCTCCTTTAGAGGATTAAAGGGGACGGTGGGATTACTTTCTGCCCAATGCAAACCTGAACCTACGACGCCAACTCCCGCAGTACGTCCGGATGTCGCAGCGCAATGAGCAACAACGCCTTGGCGGAACCGCTGGGTTCGCGGCGGCCCTGTTCCCACTCTTGGAGCGTGCGCACCGATACACCGAGCAGGGTTGCGAACTGCGCCTGGGTCAGGCCTGTCTTGGCGCGCGCCGCGGCTGCGACAGGCACTTCCACTTTGCTCGTGCGTGCCGCACGGCCGCGCTTCATGTCGCGCACGGCCTGCAACAGTTCCTTGCCGATGTCGCGCGAGGCGTCGCGCTTCTGGAGTTGTTTGCTTGTCAATTTAGCCATGATCAAGTTCGTCGCGTATGGCCCGTGCCACTCTCGAATATTAGAGACAATTGTTCTCTGACCCGATATCTTTTGCTTTATCCCGCCGTCACCGACAGCCGCAATCCCATCGCATGCAGCAGCCGGTTGATGGTGCGCAGTTCGGGGTTGCCGTTCTCGGAAAGCGTTTTATAGAGACTTTCGCGGCCCACATGCGCTTTGCGCGCTACGTTGGCCATGCCTTGCGCCTGCGCTACTTGGCGCAAGGCCAGCAGAAATACCGATGGATCTTTGTCTTCGAGCGCCGCCTCCAGATAGGCCGCAGCTTCCGCAGGATCTTTCAGATCCTCCAGCAGAATCTCTTCGTATGCTGCGCATGCTACCTTCTTGCTCATGGCTTCACCCTTTGTTCGTAGTCGGTGAGGTATGCGCGGGCCTGTTTGATGTCCCGCGCCTGCGCGCGCTTGTCACCGCCGCAGAGCAGCAATACCAACGTATCGCCGCGTCGAGCGAAATAGACCCGATAACCCGGTCCATGATCTATCCGTAGTTCCAACAGGCCACCGCCCACGCTCTTGCAGTCGCCAAGGTTTCCGAGTTGCAGACGTGCGATGCGAACCCGGATGCGTGATCGTGCCTGTTCATCCTTCAAACCTCGCAACCAATTCGCGAAGGGCTGTTTGCCGTCGGCCGTTTGGTAGACCTCGATCCGGACGGTCACAGAATGTATCCCAAAAGATACGCCCGTCGTTGGTCACAGGCAAGTGCGGTATGGGGAATGAAGGGATATAGCGCGCTATCGAGAACCGGGAGCGATCCCGGCTGATAGAAACAGGGTGTGTTCGGCATATCGGCGTCCTTGCCTGATGCTGTCGAAAGCAGTGTGCCACAGGATTGCTGTTGTCTTCAAAATGGGGGCGGAACATTCTGACCCCGATTTACCTACCCCCCGCTCAGCGCCTGAAAAATGTACACGGTCGCGTCATCCGGGACGCGATCCGAGAGCGTTTGTCGATCGAACACCAGGGTGTCGTTGATACTGAGTTTGACATGCCGGCGCAGCGCTCCGCGTTCGTCGAGCACGTAATCGGTGAATCCGGGCGCGATTGCGTCGACCGCGCGCAGCACCTCGGCAACCGAGCCGGCCGGCACGTTGATCGTGCGGTGCACGAGTGCCGGGAAGAAGCGGAAAAGATGACTTGTCATTTCCACCGTAACCATGTCGGCTAGCCGAATCGTACTGAATATATCGGCGGGAAATTGTTGCCCAGGCATTGCCAGGTTTCCCCGCGATCTTCCGACACGTACAGATTGCCTGTGGTGCCGCCGAAGCACAGACGATCGCCCGCCACATCGAGACCATGCCGCAACACGATGTCGTAGGCGTTCGCCTGCGGGAGGCCACTGCGGAATGATTGCCAGGATTTTCCGCCGTCCGTGGTGCGCGCAACGCACAGACCGCCGTCAAGCGCCATGCGTGCCGAGTCCGCGCGCGCGGGCACGACCCACGCGGTACGTCCATCGCGCGCATCGACCGCTACGGGGAAACCGAAATGCACACCGGCATCGGGCACGCTCACCTTTTTCCAGTTCTGCGCGCCGTCTGCGCTATAGAACACACCGCAATGGTTCTGCTGCCAGAGATGATTCGGTTGTCCGGGACATGCGGTTACGAAATGCGGATCGTGGACCCATTCGGATTCCGGGTTCGGGGAATAATCGTTGGTCATACCGCGATTACGGCCCGCCCAGATCTGGCCGCCATCGGTGGTTTCGATCACGCCGGCAGTGGATACCGCAACATACATATGGTTCGGATCGTGCGGATCAATGATGATGGAATGGATGCCCGGCTCGAACACGCCATAATCAATACTCGCCGGTGTGCCGTACCAGCGGTTCTCACTGGTGGCATCACCGGCAAACAGATCCCCGCCGCGACTGTCATGATTCCACAGCGGTCGGTTGAGTTCCCAGCTGTCGCCGCCATCGTCGCTGACAAACAAACCACCGGGGATCGTGCCGGCATACACTCTGCCGGGTTGCTCGGCAGGGCCGAAGGCGAGATTCCAGATCTTGAACACAGTGGCGTCTTTGTATTCCGGCTGACCGGCCGGCGCCTCCGGATCGAAATCCGGTGTCGGCAGATACTTGACGATGTAGCGCGCGCCCGCCGGGTACTTCAACGACAGTACATCCTCCCAGGTCGCACCACCGTCACGCGAACGCGAGAGCTTCGGCCCCCAGTGCCCATGGTCCAGGGATGCCCACAAGGTACCGTCGCGCGGATCGCGCGCCGCGTAACACACGGGAATACCCGCATGCTCGATGGGGCGCGGGCGCCAAGTGGAATGCGAACGCTCGAAGATCACGGTACCTTTGCGCGTACCGAGCAGAATCATGTCTGACATGAGATCGACCTCCTTATCTTTGTGAATACAATCTTTGTGGATACAAAATCCCTGTGCTTACCGACCGGTTTTTGTATCGCTGGGCGGATTCAACCGCAGTTCCGGCGGCCGTGTCAATTTTGGATTGGAGGGGAATTACCCCTGTTTTGAGCCGGGATGATTGACGTCACATCCGCAACCACCCAATGTGTCGCTATCGCGGCTTAAGACGTTTTTTCATCCATCTTGAAACCGAGACGGCTGCCGAGCGCATTGCTCAACATCATCGCGCGTTGAACGCTCAGCCACTTGGCCACGACGATATTCTTCCCATCGTAGATCATCTGCGCTTTTTTCCCCGTGGCATCGATCCCCGCGGCAACCATCATGGCGAAACTCTTCGTGAGATCCCCCGCCATCGCTCCCGCCTTGGCCAGTACGGGATCGCCGCCGAGAGGATTGAGCTCGGCGTCTCTTGCTATTTGGTCATAGTTTTGCGGCTGGCTTGAAAACGTCTGCCGAACATTATTATTCTCGACGAAAATCTTCGTGATCTTCGCGCGATCGTAGTGCTTTCCCTTGATGGTGATGTCACTCTCTCCCACAGAAATCTCGCGCATGCGCGACCGTCGGTAGGCCAGCACCCCGAGCGCCACGAACGGCAAGACATACGTATAGGATCCATCCTCCCCGCCAAGGAAGAAATACGCAATCAGCTGAAAGAAAATGTACCAGGCGAAGCCGGTCGAGAACCCCAATTTGTCCTGCCGATAACGGATAATCTTGCGACCGCCGTTCTCTTCAAACTCAAACCCGTAGCCATAGTCTTTAGGCATGATTCATCGCTCCTTGCAGGGCGCCTACGCATTCTTATTCGATGGCACTGCATCCCTCTGCCATCGGATTTGGGTAGACCTTACTGCGGGCGTAAGCGCGCGGTCAACCTGTTACGTCAGCAAGGGGCTGGAGAAAGCGCCGAGCAAGCATCCCGACAAGATGTGCTGCGTAGCCAATCCGCGAAGGGCTGCTTACCATCGGTGTTTTGGTAAACCTCGATCCGGATGGTCATTGGCCGTATCCAAAAAGGCACCTAACTCTGACCCTTTCTGGTTACGTCACCTGCTGCAGCTTGTCGCGCACTTCGTCAGCGGAGTGCGTGACCAGATCCTTGGCGATCTCCTCGACGACCAACCTGCGCAGGTTGTCGCCCAGCTGTTCGCGCAGCAGCCCCAGAAATTCCGGCGGCGCTATCAACACCAGTCTCTGAAACTGGCCACTGTTGCGCCCGCTCTCAAGGCGCTCGGCGATCTCCTTGGCGAAGCTTTCCGCTTCGTGCTCCTTGGCTGCGGTCCGGGCATCGAAGACATGCGAGCCCTGGCCGAACGCGCCGACATGTCCGCCGGCACGATCGGAACTGAGATCCACCCCGCGCAGACGCGCACCGGGATGTACCAGATCGACTGCTTCCTGCAACTCACCGTTGTGTTTCTTCTGCACGTAAATCTTACCGCGACTGCTGTCGGCGACTATCACCCATGTGGTCATGATGTTTTCTCCTTGTATCCTTCCTAGCCGGTGAACCGGCATGCGTCCTCGTGACGACAAAGCACCCAGCCAACGAAAATCTCCTTCTGGGCGCTGTGCAACGACGCGGACTTCAAACGATCCATTCGTGCTATCTGGCTGTTGGCAATTTCAAGTATGGTCGCCTGCCGTGCAGCGGGACTGATCCAGATCAAGAATGCCACCTCACGGCGTACTCACCCTCATGTGTCGATATTCCCATTGCCTTGCCCAGCAAGGCGTATACTGGGTTGAGTCAGTTGGCAACCAACTGTAGCCGTTCAAGGAGTACTATCATGGCCAAAGGTCAATTACGCAGTAATCGCGAAGCAAAGAAGCCGAAGCAACCCAAAAAGCCGGTTGTGCCCGCATCGACTTTCGCTGTAACGATGGCAAAAGACAGTTCGCACAGATCCGACCACAAAAAGAAGTAAGCGGGTCCGCTCCCTCGGTCCCTGCATCCTGGAATTTCCACCCTCAGGCTGAAGGCGGCGGAGGGATTATTTTTTCATCTACCCTCGCGCATAATAGCGTTCTGACTCTGGTTTTCCTTTCCCCGATTCCTTATTTGAAGTTCGCCATATCGATGACGAAGCGGTATTTCACGTCGCTCTTGAGCATGCGTTCATACGCCGTATTGATATAGTCCATGGGAATCATCTCAATATCTGACACGATTTTATGCTGGGCACAGAAGTCGAGCATCTCCTGTGTTTCGCGAATCCCGCCGATGAGCGAACCGGCCAATTGGCGGCGCTTGAAGATGAGGTTGAACACCCCCGGCGAAGGATGCGGCTCTGCCGGCGCACCCACCAGTGTCATCGTGCCATCGCGTTTGAGGAGTTGCAGATAGACATCCAGGTTGTGCGGCGCGGCGACCGTATTCAGTATGAAGTCGAACGTATTGGCATGGGCCGCCATTTGTTTCGGGTCCTTGGAAATGCAGACCTCATCGGCGCCCAGACGTTTGCCATCCGCGACTTTGCCAGGCGATGTGGTGAACAGCACTGCATGCGCGCCCATGGCATGAGCGATCTTGACGCCCATGTGGCCAAGGCCGCCGAGGCCGACAATCCCGACCTTCTTACCCGGGCCTGCGCCCCAGTGACGCAACGGCGAGTAGGTGGTAATACCCGCGCACAGGAGCGGCGCTACACTCGCCAAATCCTTTTCGTCATGGTGAATGTGCAGGACAAAAGATTCCTGGACGACGATGGACTGTGAATAACCGCCGTAGGTATTTTCACCGCCAAAGACCGGGCCGTTATAGGTGCCCGTAAAACCATTCTCGCAGTACTGCTCTTCACCTTCATCGCACGAAGGACAATGCCCGCAACTATCGACCATGCAGCCCACGCCGGCCAGGTCGCCCACCTTGAAGCCCCGCACCTTATTGCCCACGGCTACCACCCGGCCAACGATTTCATGGCCCGGCACGGAAGGATAGAGGGTATTTTTCCACTCATTGCGGGCCGTATGCAGATCGGAATGGCAAACGCCGCAATAGAGAATTTCGATCTGCACGTCTTCAGGACCGGGTTCACGGCGTTGGATTTCAAAGGCCGCCAGCGGGCTCGATGCGCTTTGCGCCGCGTAGGCTTTACTTATGATCATAACGATACTCCCTTGTTAAAGATGGCGGATTCAACCTGCCGCGCACATCGACAACGAGGACGGGAAGACCAGTGCGGTATCGACTTTGTCGTTCGTTTCGGCAGGGATGCACAGCACGGGTGGAATGCCGAGTATAGACAAGGCGGGATCGTATGAGTTTGTCGTACACCAGCTCGTATTCTCGAAAAAATGACCTAGACTGTTTTGCGCAAGCAGCGCTGCGCATAGGATGTGCATTTGGCGCACATTTTCTGGCGCGCAGCAGGACACACTCGGCCACCCGCTGAGCCCGCATAGGAGATGCCGACATGCCGCAAGCCTATATTCCCATCCCGGATTGGTTCTCGTTCGACAATCAAGGCGCCAACATCGCGCTGGCGTCCCTGTCCGGTTCCCACAATGAGGACGTGCTGGTCATCACCGCCGACAACCCTGCGCAGCAAAACCGCGGGGTTTACCGCATCGGGAGGCAACTCGATGCACAGGGCGCGGTGACAGGCGGTTGGACGCCCTGGATCGACATCCCCGATTGGTTCTCGTGGGAGAACCAGGGTGTCGGTGCGACCGTCGCCAATCTGCAACAGAACGGGCAGCGCGACTTGATCGTGTTCATGATCGACAGCCCGCCGGGCAAGAACCAAGCTTATTACCGCGTCGGCAAGGCGCTCGACGCCGACGGCAATGTGACCGGCGGGTGGGGGCCATGGGTCGCCATTCCTGATTGGTTCTCGTGGGAAAACCAGCATGGCGCGATTGCGGTCGCCGATCTCGACGGCGACGGCGATCAGGAGTTGATCGTGTTCATGATCGACAATGGGTTGCAGCAAAACCGTGGCGTTTACTGCATCGGCCGCCGGCTCGACGCAGACGGCAACGTGACCGGTGGGTGGACGCCGTGGATCGACGTACCCGACTGGTTCTCCTGGGAGAATCAGGGCGCCGGCGTGGCCATCGTCGATGCGGACAATACCGGCCAGCAGGATCTGCTGATCTTTCAAATCGACAATGCGCCCGAACAAAACCAGGCGTTCTACAAGGTCGGCCGTCACCTCGACAGCGACGGCAATGTCGCGGAGTGGGGTCTATGGCGGGGTATTCCAAGCTGGTTTTCCTGGGAAAACGAGGGCGGCGGCATCGCAGCCGTGCGCACCAACGGCAAGGCGGAAATGTTGGTGATGCTGGTCGACAATCCGCCCGGACAGAACCTCGGCTATTACCGGGTGTTGCCCTTGGATAGCAATCCGCAACGGGATGGCCAATGGGAACAGCTGAGCTTTCATTCCGGCGTGTTGGCCGTGCATGCGGCGCTGCTGCCGCACGGCAAGGTCCTGTTCTTCGCCGGCTCCGGCAGCAGTGCCGCCCGCTTCGATGCGCCCGCGTTCGGCGACATCGCCCAAGGCGTGTCGTGCAGTGTGGTGTGGGATCCCGCCGCCAACCCGCCCAATAATTTCTTTGTGCCCAATACGCTGTTCGCCCCGAACGGCCGACCCTTCGATCTGTTCTGCTGCGGGCATAGCGCGCTTGCCGACGGCCGTTTGCTCTGCGCCGGCGGCACCGGGCATTACAATCCGTTCACGGGCCGTAACGAAGCGGCCGCGTTCGATCCCGACACGCAGCAGTGGTCGTTCGTCCAATCGATGGCGCACGGTCGCTGGTATCCCACGCTCGTCACATTGGGTGATGGACGTGTCCTGGCGGCCACCGGGCTGACCGAGGACATGAACAATCCGCACAATCCGACACTGGAGCTCTACAATCCGGCGATGGACGCGTGGCAGGTGCGGCACTTCGCGCCCGACTTTCCCGGTCTCCCGCTCTACGCCCACCTGTTCCTGATGGCCGACGGCCGCATCTGCTTCAACGGCGGTCGCATGGACGACGAACTCGCCGTCGATCCGTGCATCATCGATCTTACCCACGAGCCGGTGCAGACCATTCCCATACCCGGCTTGCAGGGCGCCGCCATGCGC
>JACRMO010000146.1 GCA_016214925.1 Gammaproteobacteria bacterium | reverse complement strand
TGGAATACCTTGCCGTAGCCGATCAAACCGTCGACGTGCGGTTCGGCGAAGAAGTCCGCCGACGGGGTGACCAGCAGGATGTCCGCACCCTTTACGTCGAGCGGGTATTTTACATCGACGCCGGTGGCGTCCTTCACATCCTCTTCCAGACCTAAGAGGGTGTCTTCCAGCGCCGGACCGGGCAGGCCGAGGTTGTTGCCGATCCTATAGACCTTGGCGATGATTTCGTTGCAGTACTTCTGGCCTTGACCGACGGCGTCCATGATCTCGCGCGCGGCCATGGAGATTTCCGCAGTGTCGATGCCGTAGGGGCAGTACACCGAGCAACGGCGGCACTGCGAGCACTGATGGAAGTAACTGTACCAGTCGTCCAGCACGTCCTTGGTCATGTCGACGGCGCCGACCAGTTTCGGGAAATATTTGCCGGCGAAGGTGAAGTAACGGCGATAGACCTTGCGCAGCAGATCCTGACGCGCGACCGGCATGTTCTTGGGATCGGCGGTGCCGAGGAAGTAGTGGCACTTGTCGGTGCAGGCGCCGCATTTCACGCAGGAATCCAGGAACACCTGCAGACCACGGTACTTGCCGAGCATTTCGCCCATCTTGTCGACGGCGACCTTTTCCCAGTTGTCCACCAACGCGCCCGGAAAGCCCAGCGCCTGCTGGAACGCTTCCTTGGACAGGAACGGCTTGCTGTGGGCCATCGCGCCTTCTTTGATCAGCGGGATGGTCGCGTATTCTTTGACCTCGGGGACTTCAAAATCTGCCACGGTGCGCTCCTTGAAAACCTAGTCTTGTGTCGTTCTCAGGACCAGTCCGAATCAGGACCGTTCGTTGGCTTCTAGTTGAGCCGCCCAGGGTGCCAGGTGGCGCTTCTCGCGCGGGTTGTCCACCTGGTTGCGGGTCGGGCTGAAGAACACGCCCGGCGCATGCAACAGCTTGCTGATTGGGAAAATGATCAGTAACAGGGCGACCAGGCCGAGATGAATCAATACCAGCGGATCGCTCGGCAGCGGCTGCGGATCAAAATATATCAGGCCCAGCGCAAACCCTTTGAGGGCGACGATGTCCGTGTGGACCACGAAGCTCATGCCCAGGCCACTCGCGGCAATCGCGATGATCAGAATCAACATGAGGTAATCCGAGGGACTCGAAATATAACGCACGCGGTCCACGAAGATCCGGCGACCGAATAAACCGATCAGGCCGAACACCATGGCGAAGCCTGCGTACTTACCGAAACTTTGCACAACTTCCAGGCTGACCAGCGGCCACAGGATGTTATCCGGGCCCATGGCATAACGCAGATGGCGGAAGAAGGCGAGTAACAAAGAGGCATGGAAAATCCAGCCGAAAATCCAGGTCCATTTGTTGCCTTTGAACAGACTCTGGAAGAACACAACTTCGCGGAACATGCGCAGCACCACGCCACCCTGCGTAATCGGGGCGGGGGTCGTCGGTATCTTCAACGGTGCAGGGGTCTTCGCGTACTTGACGATACGCAGGCCGACACCAACGAAGAACACCAAAAACGCGATGTAGAATAGAGCGGTGTATGCAGCTGTCAAAGACACCGTCATTTCCTCCAGAGTTCCGAGTGAAAAGGGGGGAGAAATCCCCCCTA
This sequence comes from Gammaproteobacteria bacterium, assembly GCA_016214925.1. GTDB lineage: Bacteria > Pseudomonadota > Gammaproteobacteria > Thiohalobacterales > Thiohalobacteraceae > JAHJQQ01. The sequence continues at coordinate 4,231 of JACRMO010000146.1, read as the reverse complement.
TCCGTTACAGCATGTGCTGCGTGATTAGACGCAACCGGTCGGCTTCGGCAGGCCCGCATACTTACAGGCTTGCTTGGCGGGACCATACGGGAACAGTTCGTACAGGTACTTGCTGTTGCCCTTGTCCGGGCCGAGCTTCTTGCCGATCGCTTTGGTCAGCACGCGGACGGCCGGAGCAATCTGGTACTCTTCGTAGTACTCACGCAGGAAGTTGATCACTTCCCAGTGCGCGTCGGTCAGCGTGGTGTCGTCCAGCTTGGCCATAATGTCGGCGACGCCGGGTTCCCACTGATTGAGGTCGGCCAGATAGCCTTCTTCGTCGACTTCAAGTGTCTTGCCGTTTATTTCGATACCCATGGTCAGTCTCCTCAATTAGGTATGGAGCGTGTGTTAATGAATCTTCAGAGCCAAGCCTGAACTTTGTCGTATTCCGTCACCAGATCGACAAAGCCGGCATAGTCGACAACCTTGACGCCGTCGACCACTTGGTCTTCGGTCATACCCCGGGCCTTGAGGTCGGGGCCAAGTACATAGACCTTCAGGGTTTCGAGCGCCTTTTCGATCTTGCTGGACACTGCGGTGCCTTTGAGTGCGCCATAGATACCGTCTTCGATCATCAGGATCGCCGCGCCATTGACTGCATGGCTCAGCGCGCCGTCCAGCGAGCGTTTCTCGAAGGGAGATTTGTTTACCGTGTGTAGCATTGCCATCGTCGTCTCTCCCGCCGATTAGAAACTCAGAAGAACGTCCTGCTCTTCCATAAGGGAAGTCAGTTCGTCTTTGCCGAGTACTTCAACCGGAACAATCATGTCATCGGCGGACAGGCCGCGCGATTCCATGGATTCTTTTTCGACATAGAGTGTCTCGATGTCGTAGCCTTCGAGGGCACGGTAGGTCGGCGAGAAATTCTTCATGCCGATGCCTTTGGTGTCCTGTCCCTTCTTGAGCTGATATACGCCGTCATCCATGAAGACCAGACTCACGTCCTGATCGAATGCCGCAGAGATCAGGACCACTTCCAGGGATTCCAGCGCATAGATGGTCCCGTAAGGCGCCTTGCGGTTCACGAACATGAACTTTTTGACGGGGCCTTCCTCTTCTTCCCAAGGTTCTGCCATTTCTTCAGTCTCCAAATACAACCAGGCGTTCCGCCTGGATACCGGCTTCAATCAGCTGACCGAGGCCAGAGATACGGAAGCCCGGGGCAATGTTGTCGCCGCTCTTGCCTTGGCGCTTGGCCTCGTTCTCGTCGAGGATGCCACGGCGCTGGGCGGCAGCGATGCACACGACCAGATCGAGCTTGTGGCTTTCCGCCAGCTTGCTCCACTCGACCGTAATGTTGCGGTCGTCCTGCGGAGGGATGGCAAAGCGGGTGCCGTTGTTCACGCCATCGTGATAGAAGAACACGCGGAAGATCTCGTGCCCTTTCTCGAGAGCGGCTTTTACAAACTGCAGGGCGCTGTCGGCAGCTTGATGCTGATACGGCCCTTCGTTGACCAATATAGATAATTTCATTGCACGACTGTCCTAAACAGTGAGCCTAAGCTGAGCCCGGATAGTGAAACTGCGGCCGGATATACCGGCCGCAATCCTTACCACAACGCCCAATCCTGCCTTGTCTTCGATTATTCTGCTTTGATCTAGATCAGAAGCGGATATGGGTCGAAGCGTTCAGGCTGTTCCGAGCACCGCGCCAGTTGTCGACGTGGTACTTGGTGAACGGCAGGCCAGTGACCTCGAAGAAACGTGGCCAGCCAATGCGCTCGACCCAGTCATTGATGCGCTCCCAGTCACGCGCGCCTTCACGGTAGGCTTTCAGGATCTGCTTGACGATTGCAGTCGCTTCGGGCCAGCGCGGCGGGTTGTTGGGGATACCGGCCGCCACCAGCTTCTGGAAGCTCGGCTTGCTGCGGGCGTTGGAATGGTTACCACCCACCCACACGGCCAGCTTGGTGTGCTCAGCGTCGTTGATCTGCATCGGCGGGCAGGGCGGGTAGCAGGCGCCGCAGCAGATGCACTTCTTCTCGTCCACTTCCAGCGAGGGCTTGCCGTTCACCATGGCCGGGCGAATCGCGGCGACGGGGCAGCGAGCGACGACGGAGGGGCGTTCGCAGACGTTAGACACCAGGTCGTGGTTGATCTTCGGCGGCTTGGTGTGCTGCACGTTGATCGCGATATCACCCTGGCCGCCGCAGTTGATCTGGCAGCAGGAGGTGGTGATATGCACGCGGTTCGGCATGCGGCAATTACGGAAGTCGTCGATCAACTCGTCCATCATGGCCTTCACCACACCCGAGGCGTCGGTGCCGGGGATGTCGCAGTGCAGCCAGCCCTGGGTATGGGACAGGGTGGAGATGGAGTTGGCGGTGCCACCGACGATGAAGCCGGCATCTTCCAACGCCTTGATCAGCGGCTCGACCTTGGCCTCGTCGGCCACCATGTATTCGATATTCGAGCGCAGGGTGAAACGGACGTAGCCTTCGCCCTGCACGTCACCGATCTCACACAGCTTGCGCAGCGTGAAGATATCGAGGATGCGCTGGGTGCCGGCCTTGACGGTCCAGATCTTGTCGCCACTGTGAGCAACATGCAGCAGCACGCCGGGGCGGGGATGCTCATGGTACTTCCAGTTGCCGTAATTCTTGACCATTACCGGATGCATATACTGGAACCCGTCCGGGCATCCGGATTCGATTGGCGGACGCATGTCTGCTAATGCCATCTTCGTCTCCTGAAATCTACTTGCAATTCTTTAGTTGGCGATCGGGGCAGCGCGTAGGCTGCCCCGATCACTTACGCCAAACGGGTCAGAGTAGAGAGACCCGCACCGAACCACTTAGGCGCGTGCGCGCTTCTCTTCCTGCTTGCGGGCGAACCACTTCTCGGCTTCTTCGTCCCAGCCATCCATGCGGATGTAGGAGCTCTGGCGCGGGTTGTTGACCATGTTCGGATCAACATCGATGCCGATGCCTTCGAGGAAGTTCACCAAGCCGATACGCTCGACCATTTCGCCGCAGCGCTCGTGCTCCAGACCGTTCTCGGCCCAGAAGTCGATGATGGTTTCGCCCAGCTCGACGATGCGATCGTAATCCTCTTCGGAGTCCATCTTCATGAAGGGGATCACCACGGTACCCATCAGGTCACCGATCTTCAGCGTGCGCTTACCACCGATCAAGATGGTCACGCCCTTGTCGTCGCCGGGGCTCAGGGCCTTGGTCATGACGTTCAGGCAGTGCATGCAGCGTACGCAGTTGCGGTTGTCGACAGTCAGGGTGTCGTCGGCATTGAGGGTCAGCGCCTGGGTCGGGCAACGCGTGGTGACGTTGTCGATCACATACTGACGACCTTTCTTGGCGACGAAGGCTTTCACTTCGGCCTGGTCGACCTTCATGTCGTCGCGCCAGGTACCGATGACCGCGAAGTCGGAACGCTCGATGGCGTTCTGACAGTCGTTCGGGCAGCCGGAAACCTTGAACTTGAACTTATAGGGCAGGGCCGGACGGTGCACGTCGTCGGTGAACCGGTTCAGCAGCTTGCGGTGGATGTTGTGCTCGGAGCAGCAGCTCTGTTCGCAACGGGCCGCACCGACGCAGGACATGCCGGTACGCACGCAGGGGCCGGCGCCGCCAAGATCCCAACCATACTCGTTGATCTCGTCGAAGAAGTGCTGGGTGCCTTCGCTGGTGGTGCCGATGAACATGATGTTACCGGTCTGACCGTGGAAGGTCACCAGACCGGAACCGTATTTCTCCCAACTGTCGCCGAGCTGACGCAGCATGGCGGTGGTGTAGAAATTGCCGGCGGGCGGCTGAACGCGGATGGTGTGGAATTCTTTGGATTCGGGGAAGGCGCTGCCGACTTCGGAGAAACGGGGAATGATGCCGCCGCCGTAACCGAACACGGAAACCGTGCCGCCTTTCCAGTAACCCTTGCGGGTTTCGTAGGAGTGTTCCAACTGGCCAAGCAGGGAGTTGGTCACTTCACGGATGCGTTGTTCAGGATGTTGATCACGTAACCGCTTGATGCCCGAAATGAAGCTCGGCCAGGGGCCGTTTTCCAACTCGTCGAGCATCGGAGTTTCATGCTGCTTGTTGGCCATGTCTGTCTCCTAAAATATTTTGGAATGGCAGGTTGTGCATTTTGAGCACTCCAGTATCGAGCGTGCCCGCTTAAACCGAAAGCTATACCCGGCTACGACAATAACGTGCGCAGCCAATAACTGGGCGTATCG
>JACRMO010000199.1 GCA_016214925.1 Gammaproteobacteria bacterium | reverse complement strand
TGACGGCCAATCACTCCCCGCGTAACACCCCAATCATCACCCGCGCCGCATTCGACAACGTCCTCTCCCGATGATGAACAGCGCCAAGCGTGCGTTGCAGCCGCAACTCCCGCACCGGCAACGCGCGCAGTTGCGCATCGACCATCGTCTGTGGCAGCAGACTCCAACCCAAGCCCACCGACACCAGCATCTTGATGGTTTCGAGATAATTCGTGGACAACGAACTGCGCAGACTCAGGCCGAGTGCGTGAAAGGCCTGTTCCGCGATCTGTCGCATGTACGTCGACGTGGCGGGCAGGATCGCGGGATGTTCCGCGAGATTGGCGAGCTGCACGCGGCGGCGATGCGCCAGCGGATGATCCGGCGCGCAGACCACGGCAAGCGGGTCATCCCAGATGGGAATCAACTCCAGACTCGGTCGTGCCTCCGGCGGCAGGGTGACGATGGCGAGTTCCAGGTGGCCGGTTTCGACCGCGCGGCACGCCGCCTCCGAATCCATGAAGTGCAGATCGAGTTCGACCTCGGGATAGCGCGTGACGAAGGCGCGCAGGCCCGGCGGCAGTCGGTGCAGGCCGATGTGATGACTGGTGCCGAGGCGCAGCGTGCCGCCGATATGGCCGCTGAGATTCGACAGCGCGCGGCGGCTGTCGTCGAGGTCGGCCAGTATCCGCCGCGCACGCGGTAGCAGTGCCTGGCCGGCTTCGGTGAGGTTGATGCTGCGGCCGATGCGGTCGAACAGGCGTGTGCCGAACGTGCTTTCCAATGCGGCGATGCGTTTGCTCATGGCCGGTTGGGTCAGGTGCAGGTGCGCGGCGGCGACCGAGAAGGAGCGGGTGTCGGCGATCTCGACGAAGGCGCGCAGATTGGCGGTGTCCATGCGGGAGACCTCGGGTTATGGATTCCTAATGGTTATATATAACATGAAAAATATGAATTTGAGTTATCGGCTAAGGCGACCTACCATCGCAGGCCTGAATAGGATATGGGTAGGAGAGGCGAACGATGGCCGGAAAGACCCTGTACGACAAACTCTGGGACGCCCATGTGGTGCGCGCCGACACGGGCGGCACCACCTTGTTATATATCGACCGGCATCTGGTCCATGAGGTGACCTCGCCGCAGGCCTTCGAGGGTCTGCGGTTGGCGGGCCGCCAGCCGTGGCGGACCAGTTCGGTGTTGGCGGTGCCCGATCACAATGTGCCGACCACGGAACGCAGCGCGGGTGTCACGGGTATCGCCGATCGCATCTCGCGCATTCAGGTCGAGACGCTCGACGCCAACTGCGCCGCGTTCGGCATCACCGAATTCAAGATGAACGATCTGCGCCAAGGCATCGTGCACGTCATCGGTCCAGAGCAAGGCGCAACCTTGCCGGGCATGACGGTCGTGTGCGGCGATTCGCACACGTCCACGCATGGCGCGTTCGGCGCGCTGGCGTTCGGCATCGGTACCTCTGAGGTCGAGCATGTGTTGGCGACGCAATGCCTGATTCAGAAGAAGTCGAAAAATTTCCGGGTGCGTGTGGATGGCAAACTGCCCGCAGGCGTTACGGCGAAAGATATCGTCCTGGCCATCATCGGCAGGATCGGCACTGCGGGCGGCACGGGTTATACGCTGGAATTCGCCGGTGAGGCGATTCGTTCGCTGTCGATGGAAGGCCGCATGAGCATCTGCAATATGGCCATCGAGGCCGGTGCGCGCGCGGGCCTGGTCGGTGTCGACGAGACGACCATCGACTATGTGCGGGGTCGTCCCTACGCGCCGAAAGGCGAACAATGGGATAAGGCCGTGGCCGCCTGGTTCGATCTGCATTCCGACGACGATGCCGTGTTCGACAAGACCTTGGTGTTGAACGCCGCGGACCTCGTGCCGCAGGTGACCTGGGGCACCTCGCCGGAGATGGTTGTCGGTGTCGATGCGAACGTGCCCGATCCGGCCGCCGAGGCGGATCAGGTCAAGGCCAACGGCATGCGCCGTGCGCTGGAATATATGGGCGGCTCCTGCACCAACGGCCGGATCGAAGACTTCCGCGCCGCCGCGGCGATCGCCAAGGGCCGCAGGGTCAAAGACGGTGTCCGGGCGCTGGCGGTGCCGGGCTCCGGTCTGGTCAAGGAACAGGCCGAGGCCGAGGGGCTCGACAGGATCTTCGTCGAAGCCGGCTTCGAATGGCGCGAGCCGGGCTGCTCGATGTGTCTCGCCATGAACGCCGACCGTCTGGAACCCGGCGAACGTTGCGCCTCGACCTCGAACCGCAACTTTGAGGGCCGACAGGGCCAAGGCGGACGCACGCATCTGGTCAGCCCGGCGATGGCGGCGGCGGCGGCGATTGCGGGGCATTTCGTGGATGTGCGTGCTATTGGTTGAGTTGGTGTATCGAGTGTGCGGATGAGCATTTTTTAATCACACCAAAGTACGCAAAGAACGCAAAGGGTTTTGTAATAAATAGTCTTTGCGTTCTTTGCGTACTTTGGTGTGAAATATTTTTTTGAGGTCTCAATGGATAAATTCACTACATTGCAGGCGCTGGTGGTGCCCTTGGATCGACCGAATGTCGATACCGACGCCATCATCCCCAAGCAGTTTCTGAAATCGATCCGCCGCAGCGGTTTCGGTCCGAATCTGTTCGATGAGTGGCGTTATCTGGATCACGGCGAGCCGGATCAGGATAACAGCGGGCGGCCGTTGAATCCGGATTTCGCGCTGAACCAGCTGCGTTACCAAGGCGCGCGCATTCTGCTCGGTCGCGAGAACTTCGGTTGCGGTTCGTCACGCGAACATGCGGTATGGGCCCTGGAGGATTACGGTTTCCGCGTGGTGATCGCGCCGAGCTTCGCCGACATCTTCTTCAACAACTGTTTCAAGAACGGCGTGCTACCTATCGTACTCGATGGCGCCAAAGTGGATGCGTTATTCAAGGCGGTCGAGACGACGCCGGGTTATCAGTTGACGGTGGACTTGCAGGCGCAGATTGTAACGACGCCGAGCGGCGAGCAGATGCCGTTCGAGGTTGATGCGTTTCGCAAGCATTGTCTGCTGGAGGGGCTGGACGATATCGGTCTTACTTTGCAGCATGCGGATGCGATCCGCGCTTACGAAGAACGTCGTCGCGGCGAGGCGCCGTGGCTGTTCAATTAACGCCTGTTGCTTCCCACCCTCACCCTAACCCTCTCCCCGATGCGGGGAGAGGGTTAGGGTGAGGGGCGTGGGCGACCAGCAGGTTGGTCATTTTCTTTTGTATAAAGTGGAACATCGAAGATGAAAAAAATCCTGGTACTCCCCGGCGACGGCATCGGCCCCGAGATCGTCGCCGAGGCAGTGAAGGTCATCGACTACCTGCGCAGCGACTGCGGACTCGCGGTCGAGACCGAACACGGTTTGATCGGCGGCGCATCGTACGATGCGCACGGCGAGCCACTCACCGCGGCGACCTTGGAGAAAGCCAAAGCCGCCGATGCCGTGCTGCTCGGCGCGGTCGGTGGCCACAAATGGGAGTCGCTGCCGATTGCGGTGCGCCCGGAGAAGGGCCTACTCGGTCTGCGCGCCGGCATGGGCCTGTTCGCCAATCTGCGGCCGGCGATTCTGTACCCGCAGTTGGCCGATGCATCGTCGCTCAAGCCCGAAGTCGTCGCGGGGCTCGACATCATGATCGTGCGCGAACTGACCGGCGGTATGTACTTCGGTCAGCCGCGCGGCGTGCGTCAACTCGACAGCGGTGAGCGCCAGGGATACAACACTTTGGTGTACACCGAGTCGGAGATCCGCCGCATCGGCCGGGTCGCCTTCGACATCGCCGCCAAGCGCGGCGGTCGCGTCTGCTCCATCGACAAGGCCAATGTGCTGGAGTGTACCGAGCTGTGGCGCGAGGTCATGATCGACTTGTCCAAGGACTATCCGGCCATCCAACTTTCGCATATGTACGTCGACAACGCCGCGATGCAACTGGTGCGCGCGCCTAAGCAGTTCGACGTGCTGGTGACGGAGAATATGTTCGGCGATATCCTCTCCGACGAAGCGGCCATGCTGACCGGTTCCATCGGCATGCTGCCTTCGGCCTCGT
>JACRMO010000145.1 GCA_016214925.1 Gammaproteobacteria bacterium | reverse complement strand
AACTCGATTGGGATGCGGAACGGATCCGTTGCCGCGGCCGCTGGACCGTGGATGCGCTTGGCCCGGTCGCGCAGCGGATCGAACAGTGGACGGGACCGCGCGGCGCGGCGCTGACTCTGGATGCCAGCGCGGTGACCGCCCTGGACACGGCGGGCGCCTGGGTGTTGCGGCAACTGCAACAACGCGTGGAGGGCGAGCGCGGAACACTCCAAATCGTGGGCCTGAGTGTGCCGTTCGCCGATCTCTATCAGCGGGTCAGTGACATGAGTGAGGTGGCGCTGCCACAGGTGCCGCGTTTGGGATCGCTGGCGCACATGGGTCGCCATGTCTGGTATGGTTTGGAGGAACTTTACGGGTTCCTATCATTCTTTGGCGAGGTGATGACGCGCATCGGTGTGCTGATGGTGCAGCCTTGGCGTATTCGCTGGCACGCATTGTGGGCGGATATGTATGTCTCCGGCGTGACCGCGCTGGGTATCGTCGGCATGCTGTCGTTTCTGATGGGTGTGGTGTTCGCCTATCAAGGCGCGGTGCAATTGCGCGCCTTCGGCGCCAACATCTATATCGCCGATCTGGTCGGTCTGTCGATGACCCGCGAACTCGGACCGATACTGGCGGCGATTATCGTCGCCGGGCGCACCGGATCGGCGTACACCGCGCAGATCGGTACCATGCAAGTGACCGACAAAATATCCGCGCTGCGCACCATCGGCAACGACCCCCTGGATCTGCTGGTGATCCCGCGAGTCCTCTCCTTGTGTATAGCGCTGCCTCTGCTGAGCGTGTTCGCCGATGTTGCCGGGGTGATCGGGGGCATGTTGCTGGCGAAAATGCAGTTGGGCTTGGGTTTCTCCGGGTGGCCGGTAGCGCGGCGAGTGTCGGTCATCACACGACCATGTCGGTGGTGCAATCCATCTTTCTGGTGATCGTCGCCGACGCGCAGTTCTCGGTGGTGTTCAGTTGGCTGGGGGTCTGAGATGAACGCAGCCGCCGAGCCGGTCATCGAAATGCGCGGCGTATGCACGCGCTTCGGCAATACGATCATTCACAAGAACCTCGACCTGAGTGTGCGGCGTGGCGAGGTGCTGGCCCTGGTCGGCGGCAGTGGCAGCGGCAAGACCACGCTGTTGCAGGAGATGATTATGCTGAACCAACCGGACAGCGGTTCAATCCGGTTGTTCGGCGAAGAGATTGTCGGCGCGCCAACGCATGTACAGGAACGTTTGCGGCAGCGCTTCGGCGTATTGTTTCAGCAGGGCGCGTTGTTCAGTGCGCTGACGGTGTTGCAAAACGTCGGCGTTCCGCTGCGCGAACACACCCGACTCGAGAGTGCGCTGATCGATCAGGTCGCCTTGCTGAAGATTCAGCAGGCCGGTCTGCCGGCCGACGCGGCGTTGAAGTATCCCAGCGAACTCAGCGGTGGCATGATCAAGCGCGCGGCGTTGGCGCGCGCCATGGCGCTGGATCCGCAGCTACTGTTTCTCGATGAACCCACCGCGGGTTTGGACCCCGCCAGCGCCGCGGCCTTTGACGAACTGGTGCTGCGGCTGAAACAATGGCTGGGCCTGACCGTGGTCATGGTGACGCACGATCTGGATTCGCTGTGGCAGGTCGCGGATCGGGTCGCCGTGCTAGCCGAGCAGCGGGTGATCGCCGTGGCGTCGATGGCCGAACTGGCGCAGTTGGATCATCCGGCGATCCGCGTGTATTTCGAAGGGCCGCGCGCACGTGCGGCGCAACCACAGACTGGATTGAGCTGAGAGTCCTAACGCATGGAACCGCGCGTTCATTACGTCATCGTTGCCTTGTTCGTGCTCGCGCTGGGCACCATCACCGTGGGTGTAAGCCTATGGCTGGCGTTCGGCGAGGTCACGCACGACTACCTTACCTATCGTGTCTACATGAATGAATCGGTGTCTGGGCTGTTCATCGATGCGCCGGTGAAATACCGCGGTGTGCAGGTCGGTCGCGTGCAAGAACTCGATCTGATGCCGGACAGCCCCGAACAAGTGCAGGTCACCATGGACATCGATGCCACGGTGAAGATCAAGGAAGACACCGTCGCCAAGTTGGATGTGCAGGGCGTCACCGGTATCGCCTCCATTGAATTGTACGGTGGCAGTCGCGAATCGCCGGAACTCAAGGCGCGGCCGGGTGAGCCCTATCCGGTGATTCGTCCCGGCCAGTCGCTGTTCACGCGCGTCGATTCGGCGGTGTCGGAGCTGGTCGGCAATCTGAACATGGTGGCAAACGATCTGCACGCCTTGCTGACGCCGCAGACGCGCGACCGCTTTACGCACATTCTCCAGAATGTCGAGCAATTATCGGCGGCGATGGCCGAGCAGCGTTCCGCGCTCGGCAAGGGCATCGCCGATTTCTCGACCTTTACCCACAACGCCGCCACGGCCAGTGAAGGCATGCCGGATCTGTTCGCGCGTGTGGATACGGCGGCAACCAGTATTCAGACCTTGGCGGATGAAATGACGGCGGTGACCCGCGAGGCGCGGGCGAAACTCGGCACCGGCGGCGATACACTTCAGACCCTGGGTGGCAGTACATTGCCGGAGGTCGAGGCGCTGGTCACGGAGATGCGCCAGTTGACCGCGAGTTTTCAGCGCCTGAGCGAACGTCTGGAGGAAGATCCGCGTGCGGTGCTGTATGGGACGCAGCTGGATGCGCCGGGGCCGGGTGAATGAGGAATGCCCATGAATAAATGTTGTAGCTGCATCGCGATAGTCATTCTGGCCGGCCTGATCCAGGCGTGCTCGGTATTGCCGCGACCTGAAAGCGTGACGGTCGAATACTTTACGCTCGATGTGCCAGTGGTACCGGCCATGCAAGGCAATATGTCCGGTCCGACGCTGCTGATCGGGCAACCGCAGGTGCGCGCGGATTTGAACACGCCGCGCATGGCGTATCGGCAGCAGGATTACACGCTGCGCTATTACGCGCGCAGCCGCTGGGCCGATACACCCGCGCAATTACTGTTGCCGGGATTGATCGAGTCCTTCGAGGCGAGCGGGCGCTTCGCGGCGGTGTTGCGCGCGGGTTCGCCGGCCACCCCGCACTTGCGTCTGGATACCGAAGTGCTCGAATTCAGTCAGGACTACCGCGTGCAACCGAGTCGCTTTCAGATTCGGCTACGCGCGCAACTGATCGATCTGAGCACGCGGCGTATCCTCGCCAGTCATAACGCCCCGCCGATGCGCAGACGCCGTATGGTGGTGCGCAGGCGGCCAATGCCGCGTGGCAGGCATTGCTGCCGGAACTGGTGACGTTTTGCACCCGTGCGTTGACCGCTGTTGATCCGGCGCTGGGACACTCCAATTAGACGTAGTCCGGATCTCACCGCCGCTCAACCCAGGCTGCTCCCGCTGCTCCGAAGCCCGAGAATATTTTATGTTGAACAATGTCCGCATTGTGTTGGTTCACACCAGCCATCCCGGCAACATCGGCGCGGTGGCGCGGGCGATGAAGAACATGTGCCTGGAACACCTGGTGCTGGTGCGGCCAACCCAGTTTCCCAGTGCCGAGGCCACCGCGCGCGCCTCGGGTGCCGACGATCTGCTCGCGCGGGCGCGCTGTTGCGACACCCTGGAAGAAGCAGTGGCCGAGTGCGGTCTGGTCATCGGTGCCAGCGCGCGTCTACGCAGCCTGCCCTGGCCGGAGCTTGATCCACATGCCTGCGCGCAACGCGTGCGCGAGGCCAGCGCCCATACGCCGGTCGCGCTGGTGTTCGGTCGCGAACAGTCGGGTTTGAGTAACTATGAACTTGAACGCTGTCATGCGTTAGTACATATCCCTTCGAATCCGGAATACGCCTCGCTCAATCTTGCCCAGGCCGTCCAAGTGGTCGCCTATGAGGTGTATATGGCGCAGCAGGGCGGTGAGTGGCAGGGCTCGCCGCCGGAATCGCCGCCGTGCAGTGCGGCTGAAATGGAGCGTTTTTTTGCCCACCTCGAACAAACCGTGATCGATCTGGACTTCTTCGATCCCGCGAATCCCCGTCAGTTGCTGCGCCGGCTACGTCGGTTGTTTCAACGTGTCCAGCCCGACAATAATGAGATGAACATCCTGCGCGGGATTCTCAGTGCCGCGCAGGACAAGGCTCGGGCCGCGGACCGCAAGGCTTGATAAATGTCATAGCGATGCCGCGCGGCCTGAATCTCGCCACGGCTCAGGGGGTTAATCTACCCAGAGCGAATTCCAACCGGTACAATACTTGAGCCGTGGAGTCGGATTTTGTGCCGCCCCACGTTCGGCGACTTAGCCGGTTAACCATTCCATGTTCAGGTTGCCCCACTGCCATGTTTGAACGCCTGCGAGAAGATGTGCGTTGCGTATTCGACCGCGATCCCGCGGCACGGACCACATTCGAGGTTTTGACGACGTATCCGGGGCTGCACGCGGTATTGGTGCATCGGTTCACCCATTGGCTGTGGACTGCGGAGCTGAAATGGCTGGCGCGGTTCATCTCGGCGTGGATGCGCTGGTTTACCGGTGTCGAAATACACCCCGGTGCGCGTATCGGTCGGCGCTTCTTTATCGATCACGGCATGGGAGTAGTCATCGGCGAGACCGCGGAAATCGGCGACGACTGCACGCTCTATCATGGCGTAACCCTCGGCGGCACCAGCTGGCAGAAGGGTAAACGTCACCCGACGCTGGGCAATGATGTGGTCATCGGTGCCGGCGCCAAGGTGCTTGGCCCGATCAGCATCGGTGATGGCGTGCGCATCGGTTCCAATGCCGTGGTACTCAAGGATGTCCAGGGCGGCGCCACGGTGGTCGGCGTACCCGGTCGTGTCGTCGCGGCACCTCAGGACGAGGCGCACGCGCACCGCGCGGCCATTGCCCGCAAGATGGGCTTCGATGCCTACGGTACCACCCAGGACATGCCGGACCCCGTGGCGAACGCGATCAATTGCATGCTCGATCACATGCACGTCATGGATCAGAAGCTGGAAGAGATGTGTAAGAGTATGAAGAGCCTGGGGGCGGAACTCGGGGATATGGACCTGCCGCCCCTTGGTTCCTGCGAGATCGGGAGCACGGCTCCGGCCCCAGCCCCGGTTCCAGAAGCGGTCGGTTTGGATACATCGGGGGATGAGCAAAAACCGGGCAGATCGAATAGTTGACTGAATTACTAAGGTATGGCACCTTAGCCACCCGCCCAGACGCGATGGCGGATGCGGCGGCGAAGTTTACCAGCTCGGATTGAAACATGAAACTGACGACAAAAGGCCGTTATGCCGTAACCGCGATGCTCGATCTCTCGATGCACCCGGGGTCCGGGCGGCGGTTACTCCTTGAGCCGTTCCTCCTCTCAGATCGCTGTCGCGGAAGTCATTATCGCGGTCGACGAAAGCGTCGACGCGACCCGCTGCGGCGGTATGTCGAACTGCCACAACGATCAGCGCTGTCTTACGCACGATTTGTGGACGGACCTTAGCGAGCAGATCCGTAGCTTCCTCAGTGAAATCACGCTGGGGCAGCTGATGGCACGTGGTGGTGTGCGTGAAGTGGCCGATCGCCAGGATCGAGCCGCGCACAAGCAGGATGTTGTGGAAGTGCCGGTGGCGTTCACCTCCGCGCGCGCCTGAACACGCGCGCCGGGCGTGCCGGTGGGTTACTCAAGTAGGCTAGAGATAACAGGAACGGACATGACAGTAAAAACGCCGATCTATTTTGATTACAGTGCGACAAGCCCGGTGGATGAACGCGTGGCCGAGCTCATGTGCCGCTATCTGACCCGTGAAGGTGGGTTCGGCAATGCCGCCTCGCGCAGCCATCAGTTCGGCTGGGACGCGGAGGCGGCGATCGAACGCGCCCGCGAACAGGTTGCGGCACTGGTTGGCGCGGACCCCAAGGAAATCGTTTTCACCAGCGGTGCCACCGAGTCCGATAACCTGGCCATCAAGGGCGCAGCGCACTTCTATCAGAAGAAGGGTAAGCACCTGATCACGGTGAAGACCGAACACAAGGCGGTGCTCGATAGCTGCCGGCAGTTGGAGCGCGAAGGTTTCGAGGTCACTTATCTGGAGCCGCTGCCCAGTGGTCTGCTGGACATGGATAAGTTCACGGCGGCATTGCGCGCGGATACCCTGCTGGTGTCGGTGATGCATGTGAACAACGAGATCGGTGTGATTCAGGATATCGCCAAGATCGGTGAGATCTGCCGCGCGCGCGGCGTGCTGCTGCATGTCGATGCGGCGCAGAGTGCGGGCAAGGTGCCGATCGATCTGGAAAACCTGCCGGTCGATCTGATGAGTTTCTCGGCGCACAAAATTTACGGCCCGAAAGGTATTGGCGCATTGTACGTGCGGCGTAAGCCCCGCGTGCGTCTGGAAGCGCAGATGCACGGCGGCGGCCATGAGCGCGGTCTGCGCTCGGGCACACTGGCGACGCATCAGATCGTCGGCATGGGCGAGGCGTTCCACATCGCCAAAGAGGAAATGGCGATCGAGACTCCGCGCATACTGGGTCTGCGTAATCGTTTGTGGAACGGCTTGAAGAGCATGGACGAGGTCTATGTGAACGGCGACCTCGACCAGCGCGTCGCCGGCAACCTGAACGTGAGCTTCAATTTCGTGGAAGGCGAGAGTCTGATCATGGCGCTGAAGGATATCGCCGTGTCCTCGGGCAGTGCCTGCACCAGTGCGTCGCTGGAGCCGTCATACGTACTGCGTGCGCTGGGCCGCAACGACGAGCTGGCGCACAGTTCCATTCGTTTCACCGTGGGTCGTTACACCACCGAGGCCGAGATCGACTACACCATTGATCTGGTCAAGGGTAAGGTGGCGAAACTGCGCGACCTCTCTCCACTGTGGGAGATGCATCAGGATGGCATCGATTTGAACACGGTGCAGTGGGCGGCGCATTGAGCGGCGACCAATAACAGTATTTCAGAGAGGTAACGATCATGGCCTACAGCGATAAAGTACTCGACCATTACGAAAATCCGCGTAATGTGGGGAGCATGGACAAGGACGACGCCAGTGTGGGCACCGGCATGGTCGGCGCTCCGGCCTGCGGCGACGTGATGAAATTGCAGATCAAGGTGAATGCGCAAGGCGTGATCGAAGACGCCAAGTTCAAGACCTATGGTTGCGGTAGCGCGATCGCGTCCAGCAGCCTGCTGACCGAATGGGTCAAGGGCAAAACCTTGGACGAGGCGCAGCAGATCAAGAATTCGCAGATTGCCGAAGAGCTGGCGTTGCCGCCGGTGAAAATTCATTGTTCGGTGCTGGCCGAAGACGCCATCAAGGCGGCCATCTCGGATTACCAGGCCAAACAGGGTAAAGAATCGACGAGCAAGAGTGCCTGAGGCACGGGGCAAAGAAACGATGGCGATCACCTTGACCGAAACCGCCGCCGAGCGCGTGCAGAAATTCCTGGCCAACCGCGGCAAGGGCGTCGGCCTGCGTCTGGGCGTGAAGACCACCGGCTGTTCCGGCATGGCCTATGTACTCGAATTCGTCGACTCGGTGGAAGCCGACGACGAGGTCTTCGAGAGCCACGGTGTGAAGGTCATCATCAACCCCAAAAGTCTGGTCTATCTCGACGGTACCGAACTCGATTACGGCAAGGAAGGCCTGAACGAAGGCTTCAAGTTCAATAATCCGAACGTGAAGGATACCTGCGGCTGCGGCGAGAGCTTCAACGTCTGAACCTGTATGCGCGCCCCGGAACAGGGGCGTGATTCCCTGTCGTCATTGCACCGATCGGCCCGATATCCCCTGATGTCTCCCGATGTCCCCCCAATGTCTATAGACCTCAAGCAGAACTATTTCGCACTGTTCGGGTTACCGGTAACCTATGCCGTCGATCGTGCCGTGTTGGACCAACGCTATCGTGAATTGCAGCGATTAGTGCACCCTGACCGTTTTGCCAGCGCGCCGGATCAGGAACGGCGCGTGGCCATGCAGCAGGCAACACGGATCAACGAGGGGTATCGGGTGCTG
Source organism: Gammaproteobacteria bacterium (assembly GCA_016214925.1). GTDB lineage: Bacteria > Pseudomonadota > Gammaproteobacteria > Thiohalobacterales > Thiohalobacteraceae > JAHJQQ01. The sequence continues at coordinate 5,708 of JACRMO010000145.1, read as the reverse complement.
AAGGATGCCTTGGCGCGCGGGCGCTATCTGCTGGAACTGCGTGGGCATCGCTTCGACGACGAGCGCAACACGCACCAGGATTCCGCATTTCTCATGGAGCAGATCGAGTTGCGCGAGGACTTGGCCGCCGTGCGCGGCAGCCGAGACCCGTTCGCGGCACTCGCTGCGATTTTGGCGCGCATCGGCGTACGCTTGGCGATGCTCGATACCGAACTCGCCGCCACGCTGGCGCAGGACGGCATTCCCGCAACGGCGCTGACAGCGATCCAGCGCATGCAATTCTTTCGCAAACTCGCCCACGAGGCCGAGGAACTGGACGCGGATTTGGAAGACGGTAGTTAAGCGAATATGGCACTCCTGCAAATCTCAGAACCCGGCGAATCGACCGCACCGCACCAGCATCGGCTGGCGGTGGGCATCGATCTCGGTACCACCAACTCGTTGGTTGCGACTGTGCGCAGCGGCTTGGCGGATACACTGCCGGACAATGCCGGCCGGCACTTGCTGCCCTCGGTCGTGCGCTATCTGCCGGATGGCGCGCGCGTGGTCGGTGTCGAGGCCAAGGCCGCCGCGGCACAGGATCCGCTCAATACCATCGCCTCGGCAAAACGCCTGATGGGCCGTGGCGTCGAGGACGTCAAGGTACTGGGCACACACCTGCCGTATGCCTTCGTGCCTAGCGCGTCCGGTATGCCGCGCATCCACACTGCCGGTGGCGACGTCAGCCCGGTCGAAGTGTCGGCGGAGATCCTCCAACATCTGCGCATGCGCGCCGAACACTCGCTGGGCGGTGAACTCGCGGGTGTGGTCATCACTGTGCCGGCATATTTCGACGATGCCCAGCGCCAAGCCACGAAAGATGCCGCGACGCTGGCGGGTCTGAACGTATTGCGTTTGTTGAACGAACCCACGACGGTCTGGATCGCAGCACCGACGGCGTCATCGTGGTCTACGATCTCGGCGGCGGCACGTTCGACGTTTCCATTCTGCGCCTGAACAAAGGCGTGTTCGAGGTGCTGGCCACGGCCGGCGACACCGCGCTCGGCGGCGACGATATGGATCGCGCCATCGCGACCTGGATCATGCAGCAGGCCAATATCGGCGACGATGCCGATCACAAACAAATGCGCCGCTTGCTGCGCGATGCCTGTGCCGCCAAGGAGGCGCTCACTGACGCCGACTGTGCGCCGCTGCACATCGAGCTTATGGATGGCAGTCACTGGGATGGCAAGCTGACCCGCGCACAACTCGACCAGCTGATCGACCCGTTGATTAGCCAGACGCTCAGTCCCTGCCGACGCACGCTACGCGATGCCGGCGTGAAGCTCGAAGAGATCGCCGAGGTCGTGATTGTCGGCGGTTCCACCCGTGTGCCGCGCGTGCGCGAACGCGTCGGCGAATTCTTCAAACGCGCGCCACGGGTCGACATCGATCCGGACAAAGTGGTCGCCATCGGCGCCGCGATTCAGGCCGATATCCTCGCCGGCAACAAACCCGAAGACGAAATGCTGCTGCTGGACGTGATTCCGTTGTCGTTGGGACTGGAGACCATGGGCGGCCTGATCGAGAAGATCATTCCGCGCAACACGACCATCCCGGTGGCGCGCGCGCAGGAATTCACCACCTTCAAAGACGGCCAAACCGCCATGGCGCTGCATGTTTTGCAGGGTGAGCGTGAACTGGTCAGCGACTGCCGCTCGCTGGCGCGCTTCGAGCTGCGCGGCATCCCGCCGATGGTGGCCGGCGCGGCGCGCATCCGCGTGAGTTTCCAGGTCGACGCCGATGGCCTGTTGAGCGTGAGCGCGCGCGAGGAGACCAGCGGTGTCGCGGCGAGCATCGCCGTCAAGCCGTCCTATGGTCTGGCGGACAGCGAAATCGAAACCATGCTGCGCGATTCCATGACCCATGCCCGCGACGACATGCAAGCGCGTAAACTGCGCGAGCAGCAGGTCGAGGCGGATCGCGTCATCGAGGCGCTGAACGCTGCGCTGGCCGTCGATGGCGAGCAGTTTCTGGATGCCGCCGAGCGTGCCCGCATCGATGCCGCCGCCGCCGAACTGGAGCGCTTGCGCCGCAGCGACAATCCGCGTGCCATCAAGCAGGCGATCGAGGCGGTGGAGCAGGCCGGCGCCGACTATGTCGCCCGGCGCATGGACGCCAATATCCGCAAGGCCATGGCCGGCCACGCGGTGGACGATTTCAAATAGACGAGACAGCCATGCCCCAAATCATCTTTCTGCCCCATGAAGATATCTGCCCGGACGGCGCGGTCATCCAGGTCGAGCCCGGCGTCACGATCTGCGACGCGGCATTGGCCAACGGCATCGAGATCGAGCATGCCTGCGAGAAGTCCTGCGCCTGCACCACCTGCCACGTTTACATCCGCGAGGGGGGTGTGTCTCTGCCGTCCCCGGAGGAAACCGAGGAGGACTTGCTGGACAAGGCCTGGGGCTTGGATCCCGATTCCCGGTTGAGCTGCCAGGCCACGGTCGGTAACGTCGATCTGGTGGTGGAGATTCCCAAGTACACCATCAACATGGTCAGCGAGCATCGCTAACCCCAGGACTCAAATCCAAGGACCCAAATCTATGAAATGGACCGATACCCTGGACATTGCCATCGCCTTGGATGAAACCTACCCGGACGTCGACCCGCGGCGGGTCAACTTCGTGGAACTGCGCAACTGGGTGTTGGCCCTGGAGGATTTCCAGGACGATCCCGCCCATTGCGGCGAAAAGATCCTGGAGGCCATTCAGATGGCCTGGATCGAGGAACGTTCCTGAGCCAAAGTTTCCCCCGGCAATTGCCCGGGATTGCCGCCGGCGGTACACTGTCGCACTCGGTTTCAAACCATAAACCCGCGGCCTGTCGCGGGTTTATGGTATCTTCATCCGAAAATCCCTGGGGTTTCCCACGAGGGTCTCGCCGGGTTTCGCCGGATATCATGGGCGCGCACTTCGCGGTAAAAATTTTGTGTTATTCGAGTTACTGAGATGACGGACACCGCCAAGATCAATCTGCTGGATTTTGACCGCCAGGGACTGGAGAACTTCTTCGCCGACCTGGGCGAGAAGCCATTCCGCGCGCGCCAGATCCTGCAATGGGTCTATCAGCGCAACGTCGACGATTTCGCCGCCATGAGCGATCTCAGCAAGGCATTGCGCGCGCGTCTGAGCGAAACCGCCGAGATTCGGCTTCCAGACGTCGCTATGGATCAGAAGTCCGACGACGGTTCGCGCAAATGGCTGCTGCAGCTGGCCGATGGCAACTGCATCGAGGCCGTATACATCCCCGCCGGTGAGCGTGCCACGCTGTGCGTCTCCTCGCAGGTGGGGTGTGCGCTCAATTGCAGTTTCTGTTCGACCGCCCAGCAGGGTTTCAATCGCAATCTGACCACCGGCGAGATCATCGGTCAGGTCTTGGTGGCCAGCCGCCAACTCACCGCGGACGGCATCAGCTGCAATGAGAATGGCCGTGCCATCAGCAATGTGGTGATGATGGGCATGGGCGAGCCGTTGTTGAATTTCGACAATGCCACCGCGGCCATGCGCCTGATGCTGGACGATCTGGTCTTCGGCCTGTCCAAGCGCCGGGTGACCTTGAGCACATCGGGTCTGGTGCCGGAGATAGACCGCCTGCGCGAGGCCTGCGACGTGGCGCTGGCCGTGTCACTGCATGCGCCGGAGGATGCGCTGCGCGATGAACTGGTGCCGATCAACCGCAAATACCCGATCAAAGAATTGATGGACGCGTGTCGTCGTTATATCGGCGAGGATACGCGGCGCCGCGTGACCTTCGAATATGTGATGCTGGACGGCGTCAACGACAGTGATGCGCACGCACGCGCGCTGGCGAAACTGCTGCGCAACGTGCCGGCCAAGGTCAATCTGATTCCTTTCAATCCGTTTCCGAGCACGCGCTACCAGCGCAGTTCGCCGGAACGCATCGCGCGTTTTCAGCAGATCATCGTCGATGACGGGCTGGTGACCATTACCCGCAAGACCCGCGGCGACGACATCGACGCCGCCTGTGGGCAATTGGCAGGACAGTTCCAGGACCGCACGCGACGCCGCCTGCGCAATATCGGTGTGGACGTACAGGATGTGGCCTCATGATGAAACGATATGGATCGATAGCGGTGGTTTGCCTGAGCATCGCACTGGGCGGCTGCAATCAGACTAACGTTCGGTCCGACGGCGACAAGCAGAGCCCGGCCGAGGCGAATGTCGAGCTGGGTGTTTTATACATGCAGCAAGGACAAAAAGTGATCGCCATGGAGGTGCTGCAAAAGGCCCTGACGCAGGATCCCAATTCGGCGGATGCACACACAGCCATCGCGGTGCTGTATGCAAGTCTTGGCGAGACTGACAAGGCCGATGACCATTTCCGGCGGTCCTTGTCACTTGATGCCAAAAATCCGCAAACACGCAACAGTTACGGCAGTTTTCTGTGTGAACAAAAGCAATGGGATGATGCCGAGAAGCAATACCTGACTGCAGCGAATAATCCGCTTTATGATAGCCCGCAACTCTCATACACCAACGCAGGTATCTGCGCATCGAGAGCGCAGAATCTCGCCAAGGCGGAACAATACTGGCGCAAGGCATTGGAGATCAGTCCCAAATATCCGCCCGCGCTGTTGCAGATGGCGCGTCTGAATGTGAATCAGAAAAATTACATGAGCGCACGGGCGTATCTCCAACGCTTCCATGAAGTCGCCAGGCCGACGCCCGAGAGTCTGTGGCTGGGCATCCAGACCGAACGTGTGCTGGGCGATAAAAATGCCGAGGCGAGTTACAGCATGCTGCTGAAAAACGGCTTCCCGGATTCGCCACAGGCGAAACAATTACTAGGACAATGACCGGATGAGCGAAACGCCGGAAATCGAGCCGTCGAGCGCGGCGCCGGGACAGATACTCAAGCGCGCGCGCGAGGCCAGGAATCTCACGGTCGCGGCCATCGCCACCTTGATGAATCTGGATCTGCGCACCATCGAGGCACTGGAACGTGGCGATCTGAGTAAATTGCCGGCGCCGATTTTCGTGCGTGGCTATCTGCGCGGTTATGCACGTCTGGTGGGGGTGGCCGAGGCGGCGGTCCTTGAGGCTTATCAGGCGCAAGCGCCCCAAGAGCCTGTGCCGCGCGGGGTCGGTATGTCCAAGGTTCCCGTGCGGCCCGCTTTCCGGGCCCCGGCGTTGCCGTGGCGTGGACTGCTGTGGGTGGTTATTGTTCTGGTGGCCGTCGGGTTGGGAGTGCAGTGGGGACCGGAACTGATCGCTCGCTTCTCCGGCAATGCTCCGCAGGAAACGACGGTCGCGACCGAGCCAGGTGTGGATGCGCCAACGTCAACGCTCGGCGCGGATACGGCCGACGTCGTGCCTCTGGGGGCCGAGTCCAGCGGAACGACAGCGCCTGGCGCCGAATTGGCCGAATCGCCAAGTGCATTGCCTGGCAGTGCGGCGCGACAGGCACTGCCCTTGGAAACACCTGCTCCAGAAGAGTCTCCAGCTTCGTCGACACCTTCCGTGGCATCCGGTAGCGTCGATCTGTCGCTGCCGGAACAGCGTCCGGCGCCGATGACAGAAGCGGCGCCGTCCGCCACGGAATCCGCACCCACGGCGCCGGTCGACACCGATACCGCTGCCAGTGTCACGACGGAGTCCGAGGCTACCGTGGCCACTGCCAATCAATCCGCGCCACCGGCACCC